>CAMNLN010000010.1 GCA_946543025.1 uncultured Verrucomicrobiota bacterium | reverse complement strand
TTCGCCGCGTTCTTCCGCTCGCGCGAACGCCATCCCGACCCGCAGGCCGCCCTCAACCGCCTCCAGCGCGGCTTCGGCCTGCTCTCGACGATCATCACCGCCGAACCGATGCTGGGCATCCTCGGCACGGTGACCGGCATCATCCAGACGTTCGGCGCGTTCAAGCTCTCGGACGCCGCCTCGCCCCTCGCGGCCACGGCCGGCATCGGCGAGGCGCTTGTCACCACGGCGGCCGGCCTCGTCGCCACGCTCATCCTCGTCTTCCCCTACAACTTCCTGCTCGGCCTGCTTGCCAAGGCCGCCGCCCGCCTTGAGCGCGAAGATGAAGAAAAAGCTTGAGAGTCCCTTCCTGAAGCGCGAGGCGCGCGTGGAGCTGGTGTCGCTGATGGACGTCATGTTCCTCGTGCTGGTGTTCTTCGTCTACTCGGTCTTCGACATGGCCGTCCACCACGGCCTCAAGGTAGACCTCCCGACCGCGATCGGCACGCTCGAGAAAGGCGAGCGCGTCGTCGTGACGATCGACGCCAGGGACGCGCTTCAGCTCAACGGACGCCCCCTGCCGCAAGACGACCTCGTTGCGGAGATAAAACGCCTCGTCGCCGTCCGCAAGGAGACACCTGTTCTCATCTCCGGCGACCGCAAGGCCAGCCTCGGCGTCGGCATCGAGCTGCTCGCCCGCCTCAAGGCCGCCGGCGTGGAGAAGGCCAGCTTCCAGGTGAGCGGGAAATCCGTCGGAGGCGACTGATGCGGTCCGCCGTCATCCGTGGCCTCTGCGCGCTCGCCTGCGCGCTGGCGTTCCACGCCCTGCTGCTGACGGGCGCGACGCATTTTGGATGGCTCGCGCCCAACGACGCCACCCTTCCCGAGCTTGACCTAACCTCGGTAGACCTCTCATTCTCAGACACCCCCGACGAGACGGCCGCTCCCGTCGCGACGCCGCCCACCGCCCCTGTCAAGGAACCGCCGCCCCCACCGCCGCCATCCGAATCGCACCTCCCCGAACCGCCGCCGCTCGACCCGCCTCCCGAACCGCACGCACCCGTCGCCCCGCCTCTTGCCGGGCCTCGTCCGACCGACCTGCGACCTCCATTGCCGGAACCGCCCGAACCCGAACGCAAGGCTGAACCGCCGCCCCAGCCGCAACCGCCCACAGCGTCGGCACCCGCCGCCCCCGCGCCTTCTCAGGCGCGTGTCGCCGTGGACAAGCCGCCGGCTCCTCGCCGCCGCATCAGGCCCGAGTACCCCAAAGGCGCGCGCCTGCGCGGAGAAGAAGGCGATGTGACGATGGAGCTGGACGTTTCGGCCAACGGCGTGGTGGACGGAGTGAGAATCGTCGCGTCGTGCGGGTTCGCGGAACTGGAACAGGCCGCGATCCTGGCCGTGAAACGCGCACGGTTCACCCCTGCCCGACGCGGCTCCGCCGCCGTCCCCGCCACCGCCCGCCTCACACTCACCTTCCGTCTGAAGGACTGAACCGCAACCTTCTCAACCGCGTTTAATAGGGCATGATGAACAGATCGCCATTCGCCAGCTGCGCAGCAACGCTTCTTCCTGTTGCCGCCCTATTTGCCGCCGAGACAGCCACAAACGCCGTCGCCGACCTCGGAACGATCGTCGTGGAGGGAACCGCCCTTTCGCGCTACCGTCCCTCCACCGTCAACGGCGCAACGTTCACTGACGCGCCGCCGGAAGAACTGCCCACGGTCGTTGACACGCTCACCGAAGACTACATCCGCGAGCACAACCCCACCGACCTGCACGACCTCCTTCGCTACGTGCCGGGCATCGAGACGGGCGGCAAGTCGCTCCTCGTGCGCAACCCCGGCCAGTTCACCATCCGCGGCATGGGCGGTACCGAGCCGGCGTTCGACGGCGTGCTGCCGATCGGGCGCGGCGCAGGCCTCTTCATGGACCCGTTCCTGATGGAGCGCGTGGAAATCGTGAAAGGACCGATCGGTTCCCTCGCCGGCGGCGCGGGCGGCTCCCAGAACGCTTCGGGCGGAGGCGGCGCGGTGAACCTGTACATGAAGAGCGCCCGGCTCGACAAGGATGAGATCGGCCTGCAGGCGAACACGTCCGTTGGCAAGCACACTCTCCGCCAGCGCGGCATGGTGGACGTGAACGAGACGGCGATGGAAGGAAAGACCGCGGTCCGCGTGATCGGCACGGCCGACTACTACGAGCCGCCCTACATCCATCAGGGCATCCAGAAAGGGGCGCGCCCGCGCGAATCGTTCACCGTCGCGCCGTCCGTCATCGCGCAGGCGGGTGACGACGTGACGATGGGCGTGAAGTCGATGTTCCAATATACCGACCAGCCCGGCTACATCGGCGTACCGGTCTTCCGCGGCCATCCCGGCGCGGGTTACAGCTGGTACGAAAGTTCCTGCCGCCGAGGCGACCGCGCCACCTACGAGAGCTTCATGGTCAACCCTTGGCTCGACTGGCAGGTGACGGACGAATGGCTCCTGAAGTTCGGCGCGGGAATGATGTTCTCCTCGTGGGACTTCTCCATGCAGGAGCCCTACAACGGCACGGGGAACGAGCTCTTGGGGTATTACGAGACGGGCGAATGGTATTCCGGCAACAAGTACATGACCTCCGGCTTCAGCGAGGCGGATTCCGTCAGCCGCAACTACAACCTCTATACGCGCTCGATCTACACGAAGGAACTGCCGTGGGAGATCACGGACGCGTTCGTCGTTCAGCCCGACTACTACTACCGCGAATCTTCCGGCGGCTTCGGCACGCCCACCTCGCGCTACGGCCTGCTGCTGCAGGATTCGGTGAACTGGCGCTGGTTCACGCTTCTCGGCGGCCTGCGCTACGACCACTTCGAGCAGGAGGCGTACACGGACGTCACGCGCGACGCGCGCACGCGTGCCGTCACGTCCACCCGTTACCGGGCGGCTTCGGCGGACGCTCTTTCGCCGCGCGGCGGACTCACGATCCGCCCGCTCGACTGGCTCGTCTTCTTCGGCAACCTTTCGCAGACGCGCACGCCCATGCTCGGCCTGCGCAACGCGGACGGCAGCAGCCCCACCACGCCCTGGCGTGCCACGCAATACGAGGGCGGCGTGCGCGTACGTCCCGTCGAGAAGCTGTGGCTGACGCTTTCCACCTACCGCATCGAGCAGGAGAACGTGCCGGAGGCGGACACCGCCACCGGCTTCTACACCTACGACGGACGCAACACCTCGCGCGGCGTGGAGCTGTCCGTCTCCGGCGACGTCACGGACAACTGGACCGTCATGGGCATGTACGGCTACAACTGGTACACGGACCGCAACGTCGCCCCAGGCGAGAAAGGCCGCGACTTCGAGCGCTATCCGGCGCACACCTTCTCGCTCTCCACCTCCTACCGCTTCACGTGGGGCTTCATGGAAGACGTCGTCGTGGGCGGAGGATACAGGTTTCGCTCGATGAGCTACGCCACGATGCGCGGCAGCTACGTGGACAAGAACCTGCGCTTCGACCCGTCGCATGTCTTCGACGTGAACGTCTCCATGCCGATGTCCAAGTTCGGCTGGAGCGACAAGTGGGTGTTGACCTTCGGCGTACGGAACCTCTTCGGCGAGAAATACTTCGAGTCCGCCCGCCACTACTACGAGTGCCTCGTCGGCGAGCCGCGCACGTTCGAACTCGGCATCCGCGCCACGTTCTAGCAAAGGAATCCGCCATGAAAAAACCACGCAACTCTCTCATCTGTGCCCTAGCGCTCGCCACATGCGGACTGTTCGCCGCCGAACCCACGCTCGACGCGGCGGTCGCCAAAGGAGCGAAGTTCCTCCTCGCGAAGCAGGAGGCCGACGGCCACTGGAGCGACGCGCAGATGCCCGCCCTGACGGCCCTCCCCGTCTGGGCGCTGACGGGCAGCGGCGCGGACGCAGCGGGAGCGATCGGCAAGGGCGTCGCGTTCATTCTTTCCACGCAGAAGCCCGACGGCGGGTTCTACGTCCCGAAGCCCGGGCGCGGCGGCTCCGGCCTCGGCAACTACAACACGGCCGTCTGCCTCTCGTCGCTCTTCGAGACGAAGAAGGCGCCGACCTCCGCCATGCTGAAGGCGCGCGAGTACATCGCCTCGTCCCAACTTACCGGCGACGACACGATGGCCGGCGGCTTCGGCTACGACAAGCTCTCGCGCCGGCGCTACGCCGACCTCTCCAACACGAGCTACGCCCTCGACGCGATGAGCCGCACCGCCACGTTGGAGGAACTGCGCACGAGCGGCAAGAAGGTGGACCTCAACTGGGCGCAGGCGATCGCGTTCGTCGAACGCCTCCAGAAGAAGGAGGGCGAGGACAAGGGCGGCGCGGCCTACAACGACCGTACGCCCCAAGGCGGCACGGCCACGAACGCCTCGGGGCGCGTCCACCTGCGCGCCTACGGCTCGATGAGCTACGCCGCCGTGCTCTCCATGTGCAGCGCGCGCCTCACCAAGGCCGATCCGCGCGTGCGCAGCGCGCTCGAGTACTGCACGAAGTACTGGACCGTGGACGAAAATCCCGGCATGGGCGACCAGGGCCTCTACTACTACTACGACATTCTTGCCCGCGCGCTCTCGGCAGCAGGCGTGGAGGATCTGTTCACCGACGACGGCCGCACGATCTACTGGAAACGCGAGCTCGCCAAGAAGCTGCTCGTGCTCCAGAGGGAAGACGGTTCGTGGTCGAACGACAACAACCGCTTCTGGGAGGGCGATCCCGTGCTTTGCACGTCTTTCGCGATGCTCGCCCTCGAGCTCTGCCGCTAAATAAGGGCTTCATCCATCTCCGCGCGGTTCTACGCCCCGCCCGCGCAGACGTTGACAAGCCGTCCAATTCTCCGGAAACTCAAACTCGGTAAAAAGAATGGGCAGAACGGCCAGCACATGGTATAATATGTGCCGAGACGAACCAATTGGAGCATTTTGGCGCAATGAGCGTTTTTTTCGATAAAGTCGCGCAGCGGCTGGACAAGCTCGACGCCGCCGACCGGCGGCGGCAGTTCCGTCAGCTTGCCGACGAGATCGGATTTTTCGAATCCGTCTTCGACACGTTAAAGGAGGGTGTTCTCGTCGTTTCGTCGGCTGGCGACCTGCTCTACGCCAACAGCGCCGCCGAATCCCTGACCGGCTGCCCCTGTTCCAAGACTCGCGGCAAGCCGATTCGCAAGACGATACCCGGATGGGACTGGGACAACCTGCTTCTCCCCGCCCACGACGGTTGGAACAGGGCCTCCGCGCAAGAGCTGGAAGTTCTCTATCCCGAACACCGCATCCTCGAGCTGAACGCCATGCCGTCCAAGAACGGAACCGTCGTGCTGGTGCGCGACGTCACGGACGCGCACGCGCGCGCCGAAAGCGAAATCGAGTCGAGCCGCACCGACGCCGTACGCGATCTGGCGGCCGGCGTCGCCCATGAAATCGGCAATCCGCTCAATGCCCTTTCGCTGAACCTCCAGCTCCTCGCACGCGAGTTCCGCCGCGACCCGGACCCTGAAAGGCGCGCGCGCCTGCAGCAGGACATCGCCACGGCGCAAAACGAGGTAAAAAGGCTGGAAGGCATCATCAAGGGATTTCTTTCCGCGCTCCGTCCCGCGCGGCTCGACCTCGCGCCCGGTTCCATCCTCGACCCGCTTCAGGCCACGCTTGACGCGATGAAGGCCCAGTTCGAGGATCGCCGCATCCAGACGAGCCTCAACCTGCCGTCTGCCCTGCCGCCCGTCCTGATCGACCGCGCGCAGATGGAGCAAGTGTTCTTCAATCTCGTCAAGAACGCGCTTGAGGCGATGAAGGACGGCGGCGCGCTCGCCATCGCGGTGGCAGCCGACGACCGCGACGTGCGCGTCTTTTTCCGCGACAACGGCAACGGCATGGACGCGGCGACGCTCGCGCACATCTTCGAGCCTTATCGTACGACCAAGGAGCAAGGCACCGGCCTCGGCCTGATGGTCTGCCGCCGTATCGTCCGCGCCCATGGCGGCGAGATCGACGTCGAATCAAAGCCCGGCGCCGGCACCACCTTCACCGTCCGCATCCCCCGCCTCGAAAAGCGCGTGAGGAGACTTACATGAAACCATCGATACTCATCGTAGACGACGAGAAGGACACGCGCGAGCTGATGGCGCGCGCGCTCGGCGCCGACTACCGCGTCACAACGGCGGCAGACGCCGATCTCGCCGTCAAGGCGCTGGAGGCCGATCCCTCCATCGCCCTCATGCTCTCGGACGTGCGCATGCCCGGCACCGACGGTCTCCAGCTCCTGAAGGCCGCCAAGAAGATGCGCCCGAACCTCGCCTGTATCCTCCTCACCGCCTTCGGCACGGTGGACCAGGCCGTCGCCGCCATGAAGGACGGCGCGGACGACTTCATCATGAAGCCCGTCGACCTCGACCAGCTTGACCTTCGCGTCGCCAAGGCGCTCAAGACGGGCGCGCTCGAAAGCGAGGTCGCGTCGCTCCGCAGCCAGCTCGACGAGAAATACGGCCTCGAGAACATGGTTGGTTCGTCCCCTGCCATGGAGCGCGTGTTCAAGATGGTTCGCCGGGCCGCTCCCACTTCCGCAACCGTGCTGCTGCAAGGCCCGAACGGTACGGGCAAGGACCTTATCGCCCACGCCATCCACAACCTCTCGCCGCGCGCGCACGGCCCGTTCATACCCGTCAACTGCGGCGCGATTCCCGAAAACCTCATCGAAAGCGAGCTGTTCGGCCATGAGAAAGGGTCCTTCTCCGGAGCCGTCGCGCAGCATGTCGGCTCCTTCGAGGCCGCCCACGGCGGCACGCTCTTCCTCGACGAGATCGGAGAACTTCCCCTCGCGATGCAGGTGAAGCTGCTGCGCGCGCTCGAAAACCGCAGCTTCACGCGCGTGGGCGGCACGCAGCCGGTGGTGGTCGACATCCGCGTAATCGCCGCCACGAACCGAGAACTGAAGTCCCTTGTGGACGCCGGCGAATTCCGCCAAGACCTCTACTATCGGTTGAACGTCATCGACATCCACTTGCCGGCCCTCAAGGACCGCACGGAGGACATTCCTCTTCTCGTCTCGCGATTCCTCAAGGAACTTTCGACCGCGAACGGAGGCAGTGTCACCGGCATCACGCCCGCCGCCATGAAAATGCTGGAAGGTTACGCCTGGCCCGGCAACGTGCGCGAGCTGCGAAACGTCATCGAGAAGATGGTCGTCCTCTCTGCCGGCGGCATGCTCGACGTCGCCGACGTCCCCGACGAGATTCGCGCCGACGCGTCCAACTCCCTTTCCATCTCCGCTGTCGGCACGCTCGCCGAGACGGAGAAAGCCAAGATCCTTGCCGCCCTCCAGAGCGTCGGCAACAACCGCTCGAAGGCCGCGCGCGTGCTCGGCATCTCGCGCCGCACCCTTTACCGAAAGCTCGACGAATACGCCAAGGAAGGAACTCTCCCATGAACATCCGTCTCCCAGCAAAAAGATTGCTCGTCATCTCGCTTTTCACCCTTCATGCTTCGTTCTGCCCTTCCCTCGCCCTCCCGCGGACATACGTCGAGCCATGCCCCGCCTGTCATGGCAAGAGGTCGCTTTCGCTCACGCCGCCCAATCTCGGGCAGTTCGACGGCGAAATCGGCGTCACGCCCGGCAAGCCGTTCGCGTCGCACCGCTTCGACGTAAGGTACGACGCCTGCCCCCTCTGCAACGGAACCGGCCGACATGAACGCTGGAAGCCGACGCCTCCGCCCGAAGACAAGACCGGCCTCGCGCCCTGCCTCAATTGCCTCGGAACCGGCATCGTCTCCTGCGCGAAATGCAAGAAGACCGGCTATGTCCCCTGCACCAAATGCGCGAGCAACCGCAGCAAGAAACCCGGCTGGCTCCTCATCGAGGAAAAGACGGCCGGCCGCACCTCGCGGCACGTGAAGAAGGTTGTCATGCCCTGCGGTGCCTGCGGCGGAATCGGGAAGACGGAATGCGGCGCGTGCGAAGGACGCGGTGGCACCATCTGCAAGAAATGCGCAGGCGAGGGATTTGTTCCCAGGAAGGAGCGCAAATGATCATCAGGCACCGCGCCGACGACAGCACGCCGCCACGCCCAGTCAAGCCAGTGCATCCTGCCGAGCCGGCAGCCGATCGGCCGGCCGTCCAGCCGTCCCCGACAACGGCGAACATGTCGCGCGACGTCCCGCCGAACATCCCGTTCCTTCATTTCGACCGTATTGTCGGATACGGCGGAATGGCCGTCGTCTGGCGCGCTTGGCACAAGGAGCTTAACAAGTTCGTCGCCGTCAAGGTCCTTGACAGCAGGTTCTCTCTTTCTGGCCGGGATCTGCGGCAGTTCATGGTGGAGGTGAAGACCATGAGCAGCCTACACCATCAAGGCATCGTGCAGGGATATGGCGCAGACTGCGTTGACGGCCGATACTACTTCATCATGGACTATGTCGACGGCTATACCTTCGGTTCGCTCCTCAAGCGCAAGAGCCGCCTGCCGCAGATCGACGCGCTCATCATCTGCGAGTCCGTCGCCGAAGCCATGAGATACGCCTGGGACGAGTTCGGCATCATCCACTGCGACATCAAGCCAGACAACATCATGGTCGACCGCGACGGCACGGTAAAGGTGCTCGACCTCGGCCTGTGCCAGTCGACCGCCGTGTTCCGGAACAGCGTCCAGGCCGAAGAGGTCGTGGGCACGCCGGCCTACATCAGCCCGGAACAGATCTACGGCGACGTGGAACTCGACTGCCGGGCGGACATCTACAGCCTGGGCGCGACGCTCTATCACCTCACAACGGGCCGGATGCTTTTCCCGATCATGTCGAACGACGACATCCTCCGTGCGCATGTCGACCCGCAGCAGCAGGCGCCCGACCCGCGTTCGATATCGCCTTTGCTGACGGAAGGTTTTGTCCGGCTGATGGCCGGCATGCTCGTCAAGGAACGAGACCAGCGCTACCAGACGTGGGAAGACGTCTTCAACGACGCGCGCATCGTAGAAGAAGGCGGCGAGACCCTGCCGCCGCTCCCCGACGGCACGGTCTCGTCCATCCAGCTGCAGACGCCATGATCTGGCATCTTACTTCTTTGGCTTCTCCGCCATGTCCTTCTCGGCCTTCGCGACGGCCTCCTGAGCATACTCTTTCAGGATGGCGGCGGGAATGACGAGGCTTGCCTCGAAAGCCCCCTCCGGACCAGCGATCTTCAGGCCTTCGACGAGTGCAAGATTCTTCTTGGCGTCGGCGTCTTCCTTCGCAGCCTCCTTGAGTTGCGCCGTCAGCGGCATCAGTCCCGTCTTGGCAAGCGTCCGCAGCTGGTCGGCGTCCTTCTCCGAGGCCGCTCCCAGCGAAAGCTTGAGCGCCACCCCGTTGTCGGCCGTCGCCGTCGCTGCGAAGTCAAGAGCTTTCAGCCCGAGGATCATCTTGTCGCCGTCAGGGACGAACGCATTCAGCATCTTCAACGTCTCCTCTGGATTCGGGACGACCTTCTTGACATGCGTGCCGATATCCTTCAGGGACAGGCGTAACAGGTCTCCTTTTGCCAACGTGAAGTTGGCGAATGCCGCGCTCGCGCCGACGCCGTCGCGATAGAGCTTGATCTGCTTCTCAAGCGCGGCCAGGTTTGACGCCAAGAGGAACAGCTTGCCATCCAGGGCGGCAAAGCACGGTTCCGCCTTCATCTCGGCGAACTCGCCTTCCTTGTCCACAACCTTCCACGCCTTTACGCCGCCGACGGTCGCCTCGACGAGCTGCGTGTCGTCCTCGTCCTTCTTCAATTGCTCGCGGATGGCCGAAACAGTCTTCTCGACGTCGATGTCGATCGCGATGGAGACCGCCACCTCCGGCACCTCCTTGAGATCCATGTCTTCCTTGAGCGCCGGCTCGCCGATGGACAACGCGCCCCAGCGGGCCCTGGCGTCCTCAAGCCCTGCGGCCTTGATGACCGCGAGGAGATCATCAGAAAGGCATTCCCATGCCTGCTTCGCCAGTTCCTTGCTCTTTTCCTCGCCTAATGTCACCGTCTGGAGCTTGTCGATCTGCCGTTGGTCGAACTCGAGCGCCAAGATCGCGCCTTCTGCGATCTTGGGGACGGAGTACTTGTCCGCAAGCGTCGTCTGCGGTGCCGAGTCTGCCGCCTTTTCAGCTTTCTGCGCGGGGCTGCCGTCTCCGCAGCCGCAGAGTGCCAACGCCAGCGCCGACACGCCGAGGAACTTCATGTTGATCTTCATGGTGGAGCTTCCTTTCCTTTTTTTGCTGATCTTGAAAGTCCGCGTCAGGGCTGCTTGCGCACAGCCTTCTCGAACGCATCGAAAACCTTCTTGTGGAAGGCGCGGATATGCGCCTTGTCGAACTTGACGACCGTGCGGTCGTAGGTGATGAGCCCGTTCATCTCGCGCTCGACGTCCGTCGTCTGCGTGTAGATGCTGCCGCCCAACCCCTTCCCGACGAAGTCCACGAGGATGTCCATCATCTTGCCGTAGCGCGCCTCGGCCGCCGCCACGGAGTCTTCCTTCGTGTAGGTGTGCTGCCTCTTCGCGTCTCCCGTCCACTCCTTGCCCGGCACGATGTACGTGATGCCGCCGAACTCGCCGACGAACGAGATGCGGCGGTCGTTCGCCTCGAAGAGGATTGGCTCGGGATAGCTGTGGCTGTCCACCACGTCCGCCGCTTCGCACTCGCCCGCCGGACGATGCTGCGTCCGCGCCCGCTTGCCGCGCCAGTCGTTGTTCAACGGATTGCCGAGAACTTGCCCGCCCTCGGAGTCGTTCCAGCCCGAAGGCCCGTTCACGAGGCGCGACGGGTCGTAGCCCTTCACCCAGTCGAGCGTCATGTGCGTGAGGAGCGCGCGCGGCTGTCCCCACCCTTCGTTGTAGGGAATCCACATCAGGATGGACGGCACGTTGTAGAGATGGTCGATCACGCGCTTCAGGTCGCGACGATAGAAGCCGTAGCGCACGGTGTCCTCCTTGCCGCCGATACCCTTCATCCCGTGGCGCTCGCGCGGCACGTCGCTCGGCATGTCCTGCAGCACGATGAGCCCCAGCCTGTCGCAGATCGAATAGTACCTCAACGGCTCCACCTTGATGTGCTTGCGCAACGCGTTGAAGCCGAGCTCCTTGAGCGTACGGATGTCGAACTCCATCGCCGCCTCGGACGGCGGCGTCAGAAGGCCATCCGGCCACCAGCCCTGGTCGAGCGTGCCCATCACATAGTACGGCTTGCCGTTCAGGAAGAAGCGCCAGACGCCGTTCTCGTCACGCCGCTTCTCCAGCGCGCGCATCGCGAAATAGCCGTCGATCGCGTCCGTCCCGTAGCGCATCCGGAAGTCGTAGAGCGTCGGCGTCTCGGGGCTCCAACGCGCGAAGCCCTCCGGCATCTTCACGACGATGTCGCGGCCGGGCAGTCCCTTCCCGACGGCGACAGGCTGGCCATCCTTCAGAACCTCCACCTCCACGAGCGCCGCCGATGCGCGCGACACGTCGACCTTGAATGTGGCCGTCCCCGCATGGATGTCTGGCGTCACCCGGTACGAGACCACATGGTCTTCCGGCACCTCTTCCGTCCAAACGCTGCCAAGGATGCCCGAACAGCGATGATAGAAGCACGACGCCGGGTCGAGTATCTGCTTGCCGGTCGATCCGAACGCCCCCGTCTCCGTCGGATCCCAAACGAGCACCGTCAGCTCGTTCGCGCCATCGATCGCCTTGTCGGTCACGTCGATGATCCACGGCTCGTTCATGGATTCGTGCGGCACGTCCAGTTCCTGATGTCCGAGAAACGCCTGCGCGCGGAAATCGACGGAATCGAAGTGAAGAAGTGTGCGCACGCCGGGCTTCTTCGACACGTTGATCGTACGCCGGTACCAGAGGAACTCGTCCGGCACCAGATCGCGCCCCACGCCCGAAAGCTTAGACTCGATGGCGAACGGCACGACGATCTTTCCCTGCCATGCCTTCGGGCGATCCACCGTGTTTGAGATCGCCGTCACGGCATAGTCCCATTCGCCGTTGAGGCATGTCCAGTTGGCGCGTACCATCTGCGGCCGGGGATAAAGGTCCCACGGCACCTTCGCCTCCGCCGCCACAACAACCAAAGCCGCGCATGCGGCACCGATCCAGCACATGTGAGAGTTTTTCATTTCATTTCTGCCTTAAAAGGTTGCCGTTTATTTTACCCGATAATCGTTGCGCGCGCAAGACAATCAGATCGGACGGACACGAAACGGCTCCTTCGCCGCCTCAACTGTCGGCGCAATGCCTTGCACATCTTTCGTCTCGATCTTCGGCTCGCCTCCCCATGTGCGGAAGAAAGGACCTTTCACGTCCTCCACCTTCAAGGCCTCGGCCTTGATTTCCTCCACGTGTGCGCCTCGGATGAACTCCGGCGGCTCGCCCGCGAAGGAAATGGATACGTCCTTGAACGAGAGCCTGAACGGCACGTCCTTGTCGCCGTAGGCGCAGAGCGGCAGCTTGATGCCCTTCGCCCTTACCTTCTCGAATGTCACGTCCTTCAGCGGCATGCCCCGTTGCCAACGCTCGTTTCCCGAATAGTTGTAGTGCAGGAAGCGGTCCACGTCGATGCACTTGACGTTTCGGAACACGATTTTTCCGGGCGTACGGCGCACCTTGATGGAGAAGTCTGCGTAATAGGTGAGGAGCGAGAGCATGTTGCGCCGCTCGTGAACGCCCGCCATCGCGCCCGCCTCCTTCTCCTCCTGCGTGAGAGATCCCCGGAAAAGGTACTTCGCGGGGCCGTGGCAGACCGTGTTCTCCACCAGCACGTCGTACCCGCCGAAACGGAACGCGCTGCATGCCGTGTTGAGGTCGCAGTTCCGCACGCGCACGTGCTCGTTGTCGAATCCCGCGACGCAGTCGTCGCCCGTCGCCATGCGGCAGTTCTTTACGACCACGTCGTTGCAGACGGAGAAATGCGGCCCGTCGTGCCCCGCGATGATGTCGAGGTCGTCGAAGGTCATGTTCGCGTCCTCGTACGCGCAAAACGCCCAGTTGCCTGTATGGCGGATGTTGAGTCCGCGAAACACGACATTGGTGGCGTAGTGCACCGAAATGCCGTGGACGCCGCGATAACCTTCCTCGTTCGTCGCATCGTAGCTGTTGCAGCCGTCGATCGCGCTCCCCTTCTCGCCAATGATCGCCACGTCAGTCGCGTCATAGATGCGGATCATCGCGTCGCTCCACCGGCTACCGTAGATTCTGGAGAGAACGACCTTCCCGCGCAACGCGGGGTCTTTCTTCACCTGTTGGTTAGTGAGTTCAAGATGCTGCAAGTCCTTTGCGCGCGCCGGTTCCAGCCTGTCGCCCGCGAGGATGCGGTAACGTTCACAGTCGCGCGTCCCCTTCAGCACCGCACCGCTCTTCAGGTGGAGCGTCGTGCGGCTGCGCAGGCGCAGTCCACCCACGTTGTACGTGCCGGGCGCGAGCGTCACCGTGCCACCCCCTGCCTTGAAGCAGGCGTCAAACGCCGCTTGCACGGATGCCGTCGCGTCCGCGCCGTCCGGCGGCGCAGTGACGGGGAAGTCGCGCCCGCCCACTGCCGGCTTGTATTTTGAAGTCACCGTCACGCCGATCTTCGTCTGAGGCGAGACGGGCTTGCCCGCGAGCACGTCTGCCTCGGTGAAGCGCCCGAAGAGGATCTCGCGGTCGCCCGTCCGGTCGCAATCCCACGTGGCGTAGATCGTGCCGTCCTGCGCGAGCGCGAAATCGGGGTATGTGGCGCCAGGACGCGGGTCGAGGAGCAGCCCGCCCTTCCATGTCCGCCCCTCATCATCCGAGACGTAGGCCGTAAGGTTTCTTCGCCCCTGGTTGGCGTCCGGCTTGTCGCCGTTCTTGATGAGCAGAAGGTTGCCGCTTTTGAGACGCGCCACCGCGCGGCGCGTGGGCGTGTTCGCGAACGTTCCGGCCTCGATGGGCGACCACGTGTAGCCGCCGTCCTTCGAACAGGATTCCATCGCGCCCTTGTTCGTGCGGATCCAGCTACGGATGGAGCCGTCCTTCATGAGCACGATGCTGTGCTCGTCGAAGGTCTGCCCCTGCTCCTTCGCGATCGTCGCGCCGCCGCGCCGCGTGAACGTCTTGCCGCCGTCTTCCGAGACGAGCAGCCCCGCGCTCTCCTTCGTCCACCAGATGGAGACGGGGAAGAACCACTCGCCCTTCGGCCCGAGGATGGGCTTGCACATCATCACGCCCGTCCCGATCTGACGCGGCGCGGGATACGGCGCGCACGGCTCTTTCGACGCGTCGAGCGTGAGCATCATCAGGCGGTCGCCGCGCGCGAGGGCGCGGTCGTCGGCGCCGGAGAGGTGGCCGTAGTTCCACTTCCCGTCGGCCGGCTTTCCTGCCATCGGCACGGCGCGCTCGGTCCAGGTGATCTGCAGCTTGCCGTCGGGCGAGACCCACATCTCGGGGTCGAAGGCGCGCACGGGTCCCGGACCGTCGGGATCGTACACGAGCACTTCCTTCCACGTATCGCCGTCGTTCGCGCTCGTCGCGATCATCAGGTAGTTATTGGAGTCCTCGCATGGCGTGATGCCGCCGTACCACACGGTCCAGAGGCGGCCTGTAACCGGGTCGCGCGCCATCGAGGGAATGCCCTCGTGCCGCCGCGACGCATGCGCGTGCTCCGCGTCCGGTGCGCCAAGGTAATAGGCGTCCGCCGGCACCGCCAGCGCCAACGCCGTTCCCAGCATGATTCCGCAGGTTGTTCTCATCTTCCATGTCCTTTCCATCGACGCGGAAGATTATAACAAAACCCACCCCTCTATCCTAGCATCTCTTTCCGGACCGTCCGGCCGCAAGGGTGAAGATGACCGAGAGCGCCGCCATGCCGATCCAGAACACGGACAGGTAGTCGAGCGTGTAGCCGTTCGCGAAGGTGTGACCGAGAAGCGTCGCCTTCCCCGTCACCGCATCACGCGCCACGAGATAGCCGGAGACGGCGCTCTGGATGCCTGCGCCGAAGTAGTTCCCCATCCCGGCGATGCCGAGCGCGGCGCCCGCCGCGACGCGCGGAACAAGGTCGACCGCCATCAAGCCGCCGAGGAACGTCAGCAGGACGCCCACCGCGAGACCGAAGCAGACCATCGCGGTCACGTCGATCCAGATGCACGGGAACGGCACGAGCATCATCAGCGAGAGGCCCGTCACGTTCAGAACGCCCGCGATGATCGCGAGCTCCTTGCGGCTGCCCTTGAACACGCGATCGGAAATGATGCCTGAAAGCCCGCTCGAAACCGCGCCCACGATCGAGTTCAGGGTGATGATCCACGCCGCAGTCTCCGTGGCATACCCCTTCTTGACCTCGAGGAAGAAGATGCCCCAGTCGATGATCGCGTAGCGGCTCATGCAGAAGAACCCGCCCGCCAGCGCGACCATCCACACGGCCCAGCTCGTCAGCGCGATCTTCTGTCCGCGCTTGACGTCCGTCGCGTTCTTCTTCTCCGTCTCGTCCTTGATTTCGCCCTCCCATTCGGCGACGGAGGGCAGTCCCTCCGCCTGAGGCGAGTCGCGCATGAACAGCGAGATGAGCGCCACGCCCACAAAGCCGAACGCGGCCGCCCCCCAGAAACCGCTGCGCCAGGCCATGTCCGCGCCGTACGCAAGCCCCACCCTCACCATGATCACGCTTGTCACCACGTAGGCGATCGCCTCGCCGAGGTTGTTCGAGCAGCTCCAGATGCCGTAGTAGGTGCCACGCGAGCGGTTGGGCCACCAGCGTGCGAGCGACACGACGCAGCACGGCGAACCCGATCCCTGCGCGAAACCGTTTACGAACCAGACGACCATGAGCATGACGGCCGGCACGTGGAAGCCTACCGTCATGGTGGCGAGCGAAGAAACGAACAGCCCGAACGCGAACATCCGTCGGATGTTCGCGCGGTCGGCCAGGAACCCGCACACGAACTTTCCTATCGCATAGGAGATGAGCATCGCCGAACCGACATATCCGATCTCCTTGGCCGTATAGGCCCCCTGCTCGATCATCGTCTTCTTCGTCGCCGAAAACGCCAGCCGGCACACGTAGAACAACGCGTACCCGAGCAGCATGACGGAGACCTGCCGGATCCGGATGAACCGGAAGCGGGAGCCGATCGCGTCAGCCGGCAAGGTAACCGGCTTTGCCGGCGCAGGCGAAAAGAAACCCATCGCTGCGCTCCGCGGCTAGAGGGAATGGCGCCCGATGCGGTTGAGGTACACGAGCATCTCCGCGCCGTAGTCGGTCTGGAGCATCGTCGCGCCCTGGCTCAGGCTCCAGCCCCACGTGGAATCGGGATCGGTGAAGCCCTTCACGTCGCCGCGGCCGTTGTTGAGCGAGTCCCACATCGTATTGATCCAGATGCGGGGCGCGCCGGGAGCCCTGCGCACCTTCTCAAGCTGCGCCGCGCCTTCGTCGGAGTCCATGCAGACCTCGTACATCGACGCCTTGCGCGGTTCTTCCGCGATCCATTCCGGCAGGATCTTCGCGGCGTGCTCGTGCTTCTTCCAGCAGAACTGGACAACCGGCATGTACAGGAGCTCCCCGCTCTCCACGTACTTCCAGTACTCCTTGAAGAGAGCCTTCGCCTCCGCAGGGCCGTGGGTGGACTTCACCAGCACGTCCTTCATCGCCCCTTCCTTTTCCACCACCTTGAGGATCTCGTACGGGTGCGCGGTAAACTTGTCGATGTTGATGAGGATCTTGCCCTTCGCGAGCGCGAGCGCCTCCTCGAGCGTGATGATGTCGTAATCCGTGGCCTTGGCGTCCTTGCCGCCCTGGTTGCTCTTGAGCTTGAACTGCTTGATCTCGGCAAGCGTGAGGTCTTTCACCTTGCCTTTGCCGGTCGTCGTGCGGTCGAGGGAACCGTCGTGCAGCAGGATGAAATGGCCGTCCTTCGTCATCTGCGCGTCGAGCTCCACGATGTCCGCGCCGAGCGCGATGCAGCTCAGGATCGCGTCTCTTGAATTTTCAGGGAAGTTCCGCCAGTCGCCGCGGTGCATCGCCACGAACACGTAGTTCCTGTCGCCCGACAAGAGCTTCTCGCGGATCATCTCCGTACGGGTGGCGCCAAGCACGGCGCTTCCAATCGCAATCACGGCAAGCAGCAGCAACTTCTTCATCGTCATACCTCGTTTGTTTTTTCATGTCGCCGGCGCCGCATGCCTTGCGGTGCCGACGCACCTAGTCTACCAGATAGGAAGCTTGCGGGCAACCTTGCTTTGCAATCCGCTGAAATTAGCCGGAAACCGTCTTCTCCCGAAGCCAGTAGGCGGGAGACTTGCCGAGACCAAGGCCGAGCATGTAGTTGTAGAGCGCGAGCTTGAGTCCCCTGCCGATGCGATCCCAGTCGGGCGCGCCCTTCTCCACGTACGGGATCTCGTTGCGCGCGAACGTCCGGCCGGCGCGGCGAACGCCTTCGTCCGCCAGCTCGATCCCGAATTTCTCCGGCGCGCGCGCGATGGGAGAATGGACCGTGAGCGCGAACCGGTGGAAAAAAGCCGATCGGACCGTACCCTCGCGAAAGCGGTCGCGCACGTAGCGCAGCGCCGACGCCGCCTCGGCGGCGGTCTGCGTAGGAAAGCCGTACATCAGGTAGGCGTGCACGAGGATGCCCGCGCCCGCGAAATTCGCGAGCGCCCGTCGTGCCGATTCGAGCGTGATGCCCTTGTTCATCAGCTTGAGCAGACGGTCGTTCGCGCATTCCAGCCCGCCTGTCACGGCCACGCACCCAGCCTTCGCCATCAGCCGCGCGAGCGCGGGCGTGTAGGACGAGTCGAATCGCACGTTGCCCCACCAGCGGCACGCGAACCGCCGCCGCAGGATCTCCTCCGAGACGCCCCTCGCGAGCGCGGGCGGAATGGCCTCGTCCGTAAAATGGAACCCCGTCTCGCCCGTCTCGGCGGCGAGCTGCCGCATCGCGTCCACGATCTCGGCCGGTTTCGGCATCGCGAAGCATTTGATGTAGTCGAGCGTCACGTCGCAGAACGCGCACTTGTGCCAGTAGCAGCCGCGCGCGAGCTGGAGCTTCAGCCAGCGCCCGTTGCTCCAGAGCCGTTGCATCGGGTTTGCCGTCTCCGCGAGGTCGACGTACCGCGAAAGGTCCAGTCCCTCGTAGGATGGCGCCACGAACGGCGGAACTTCGGCGGACGGCAGGCTCAAAAGCTCCGACCACGGCGCGTAGCCCTCGTCATACATCACCACGTCGAAGAACCGCTTGACGCGCAGATCGTCCATCGTGCGCAGTTCTGTGTTCACGTAGCCGCCGCCGAGCACGAGCGTCGCCTCCGGCAGCAGGCGGCGGACCGTCCGCGCGATGCGGAACGCGCCCACGAGCGTACCGGGGAACGGACATGTCACGCCCACGAAGAGCCCCTTTCGCCGCCGACCGAACGCCGCCCGCAACGCCTCTTCCGTCCGCGCCTCCAAAAGCCGATCCGTCACGCTGCGCCGCCGCAGGCGCTTCAGGACGGTTCCAAAGTCCGGCACGGACACGCCCAGCCGCTCGGCGTAGCGCGAGAATCCGAAATCGGAATCGACCTCGTCGCGAATCGCCGCCGCCAGATCGTCGAGGTAGAGCGAACAGCGAAGCAAGGCGCGCTCGCGCGGGTCGGGATCGTAGGGGGTGTTATCGAGTTCGGCGAAGGACGGTCCCTCGGGCAGATAGCCCGGCTCGGCGAGCGTCTCGGCGTCGTCCGGGGCGCGCCCCTGGAGGAAGGCGATCACCTCGTCCGTAAGCGGTTGCTCGCCGAAGGCGCGCAGCACGTCCAGCGCCACTTCGATGGAAAGGTCGCGCTGCGTGGCCGCCACGCCGTGCCGCCGCAGCCAGCCCGTCAGCTGCGCCGTCGCCGGATAAGGCGTGTTGAGCTGCACGAACGGGGGCGTCAGCAAGAGAACCTGTGGATCGCGCGTCACGCCGCCATTATATCAAATCGGTCCCAACGCGGCGTCTTTCGTCAGCAGGATCTGCCGCTTCACGCCCAGCTCCTGCATCCAGCACTTCGTGAAGTTCGTGCGCCACGGGCCGGAGCCGACGCCCCCGCCGATGTTGTTGTCCCAGAGCCACGGCGGCGTAGGCCACACGCAGATCTCCGGCTTGACTGCCGCGTAGAAATTCTTGTTCGCGCCGCACTGCCCGTGGTGCGAAAGGAACACGACGTCGCTCTTGATCTTCTCGGGCGGCTGGATCTTCAGCAGCTTGTCACCCATCTCCACGCCGATGTCGCCTGTCACGAGAATCGATTTGCCGCCGTTCGTCACGCGATAGCAGATGCTGGAGTTGTTGATCGAGTTGTTGCGCATGGAAAGGTCGTAGTCGTTCAGGCACTCGAACGCGAGCCCTTCCCCCAGGTCGAACGTCTGCCCGGCGGCGGGCTTCTCCACGCGCAGGCCGCTCTTGCCCAGGTCCTCCAGGAACGGCGTCATGTACGGGATGCTCGCCTTCTCAGTGGCGGCGATGAAGTCCAGCGGCAGGAAGTTGTGGACGACGCGGCCGATCTTCAGTCCACCGCAGTCCGGCCGCTTGACGATGTCGGCCAGCGCGCCGTAGTGGTCGCCGTGCGCGTGCGTGAGGAACCAGGTGTCGACCGTGCCGCCCAGCGCCTTCAGCGTCGGCAACAGCAGATCTTCGGCATCCTTCGGCCAGCCGCCGTCCACCATCGCCAGCTTGCCGGACGGCGAACGAAAGAGCGTTGAGAGCATCTGGGCGTTGCCGCGGTTCGCGAACATGTACATCGTCCAGCCGTCCTTGAAATACGGCGTGACCATTACGGGGGAGACGCGTTCCTGCGCGTCCTCCGCCCGTACCGTTCCCAACGCGCCGCCCGCCGCGACGCACACCGACGCCTTCAGAAAATCTCTTCTGTTCATTTTGGCCTCTCACCGGATGAAAATGGCCGTGCCGCCGCCGACCGATTTGTAGACGAGCTTCGTGCCGTTCTCCTCAACGGTCACCGTTCCCTGGCGGCGGCTGGGCGTGTTGACGAACTCCAGGTTGTCGGCGAGACGCTGCAGCGAGGCAGTAGAGTCCGTCGCGCACTCGACAAGCGTCTGCTTGCGCCCGATACGCTCAAGGTCGAACGCCGAGGCGTCTATGACGAGCTTCGACGGGACGACCGCATAACTCTGCACGGTCTCGTCCGCGTCGGCGACGACTCTCACGCCGCCCGCCGTCGTGATCGGCGTGGCAGCGAACCCGTCCGCCGGAAGCGTGAACTTGAGTCGCGCGCCCGCGCGCAGCTTGATCGAGTCGGCGTCCGTGCCGGTCACGCCGACGTGCGCTGCCGCGCCCGACACGTGGAAATAGTCGTTCGAGCTGCAGCGCCCGTTTTCCTTCGATCCGACATAGAGGCCCTTGCAGCCGGACATCGTCGAATCATCCACGTTGATGCCGCTGTACGACGAATCGCCGGTCGCGCCGATCTCGATCTTCGCAGATCCCGCCGTGAACGTCGAGCCGCCCAGCACGTTCAGGACGCAGTTCGTCGAATTGAAGCTGGACCCGCTCACATACCGCGACACGCCGACGAAGAAGCGGCTCACGCCCGAAAGCGTCAGCGTGCCGCCGTTCCGCACCGTCATCGACGTACCGGGGCCGCCCGATCCCTTGTACGAGACGCCCACGCCGAAACCCGTGCTCCTGAGCGTCAGCGACGCGTTGTCCACAACCATCCGCGTGCTGTTGCCGCCAATGTCCTCGAAGCTCCGCCCGATGCAGCCGATGTAGCAACCGACCGAGGCGAAATATTCCGAACTGGAGGGTATCATGACGGTCGCGCCGTCGCTGATCGTGAAGTCCACGTCGCGGTGGATCCAGAGGTCGTTGATGTTGGCCGTCGTCCCCGCGCCCGTGATCTCGATCTGCATCCTGTCGTACACGCCGGCCGGATAGTCGCTCGTCCGGTCCCGCTGGGCGTAGGCGCGGATGCCCTTGCAGGAGAACGTCGCGCCGCCCGCCACGCGCAGGCTCGTGAACGGACCCGCCATCATGATGTCCTTGCGGATCGTCACCGTCGTGCCCGGCCCCTCCACGCTGAGCGAACCTGCGCCGGTTCCAAAAGCCGTCGTAAAACCGCTCTTGTACCCGATCCATCGCTCCGTCCGGTCGACGACGAGATCGGACGTCGCGCCCAGCTTGAGTTCCTCGGCTTGGAACGTGCCGTTGGTGAGAGCAAGGCGGGCAAAGCGATCCGAAGAGTAGCCGTATGTTCCCTGCGCCTCGACGTTGCCCATCACCGTGAGCTTGTGTCCGCCCATGTCCACCGTCGCGTCGATGCGCGGGGTGTAGCTGATGCTGCCGTTGCGTGCGTGCAGCGCGCCGACAGTCTGATCCTGACCAAGCGTGATCTTGTAGGTGCCAAGCGGCAGCTCCACCGTGTTGTCCGAACCGGGAAGCGCGACCGCCGCGTCGACGTCGCGCCATTTGCCGAGCGTCTCGAACGTGCCGTCGCCGCCTCCCCACCAGAACGTATTCGCGTAGCGCACCCTGTCGATCTTGTTGTTTTGCCACACCCGTTCCTTGGAGAGCTCGCCGTTGTAGAGACGGGCGGCATAGATGCGCCCCTTGAAATTCTGTCCGCCGCTCGAGCGCCCGCCAACGCCCACGACACTTCCTGTGCCCCAGTCGTCAAGGTCGTTGTCACGCTTGGGATTGGCCCTCGCTTCGTAAACCATTTTCTCGCCGTCGAGGTACACGGTCGCGTTCGTCGGCACATTATGGGAAGTCGCGAACGAAAGCGCGTGCATGCCGCCGTAAGACTTGGAGAAGGGTCGGTCAAGGAAAGTCGAATAGACGCCATAGTAGTTGTACCATTGCGTGCGCCAGCCGCCAAGTACGCAATACTGATCGATGCCGTTCGAGAAAAGCCAGACGTTGACGTCCATCAGCTCGTTTCGGAAAAGGACTTCCAGCGACTTGTAGGTGCGCGTGGTGGTGCCGTATGCGCCCGACTTGGTCGTGCCGTCGCAGAGGAGCGCATTGCCGTCCCACGAACTGTTGTTGAGCGTCAGGTCCTGCTCGCCGGCAACGAGGTTCTTCCAGATGTTCGCCGTGGAGCTGTGCTGCCCCTCGCCTACGTTGTCGCTCGCGTCCCAGAACGAGATCAGCCCGTTCTTGTCGTACATCGCGGACGTAAAGAAGCGCTTCACGTCGATTGCGTGGTTGCGGGCGATCTCCTCCGGCGTCAGCACGCGGCTATAGAGACGGATGGAATAGACCTCGCCTTCCCAGCCGTAGTTTGCGCCCGCCGTATCCACCGAACGCCAACCGAGCGTCACACGGTTGTCGCCGGGGTTCCACGTGTTTGAATTTGTGGCGTTTACCCTTGGAGCTCCGTCGCAATAGATCTGGGTGACGGCGTTGTTGTCGTCGTACGTCGCCACAACGGCATTCGGCTCGTAGGTTCGCACCTTCGCGTATGGCGTCCGCTTTGAACCTCCAACCCCGTCGAAGTAGATCCATTTGAACGGACTGTCGTCGCGGGCGTCGAATGCAACATACCTCGACTGCGCGCCGCCCCAAAACAGGATTCGGCTACTCCACGATGTCTCCTTGAACAGGACCTCGATCGTCTTGTACGTGGTCGCGGTCTCCGTTCCGTAGGCCGCCGCCAGACCTGCCGCCTTCGTGTTCATGAAGAACGCGACGCCGCGCCGCCACTCCGAACCGCGCCCCGCGACAATGGTCAGGTCGTTGTGTCCGGCGAGGTCTTTCCACACGGTCGCGTTCGGGTTGTGCGTACCGGTACCCTCGTTGTCGATCGCGTCCCACTGCGCAATCAGCCCGTCCTGCACGTAGCTCGCGCTCGTGTAAGTCGCGGCAGGTGCCGCCATCCCTAATGCTGCAATTGCGGCGAATAAGACGAACCTCTTTTTCATGGCTCAACGCTCCTTTAAAAGGCGTCAACATTCTAGCATATTTTTCCCGCTCAGCAATTCGCGATTGCAAGCTTGAGGTTCGAGCATCCCAGGACACCCACGACACACAGGACACCCATGACAACTTAGCCCCGGATTTTTTCTTCCGGGTGGCCTGGCTGTCCGAGGTGCCTTGCGTGTCCTGGCAGTCCTCGCCCCTCAAAGGGCCTGGTCGCGCTTCGCGATGCCAAGGGCGGCGAACCGCTTCGCGTAGGCGGCGTACTGCTTCGCGGTAAGCGGCTCGAACGGCGGACGGTACGGCCCGCAGTCGATGCCGATGAACTTCATCATCGCCTTGCGGTAACTCCAATTGTCGCTCTCGATCATCAGCTCCACCACGCGGTTGGCCTCGTCCTGCCACTTGGCGGCCGTGCGGAAGTCGCCCTTCGCGGCCAGCGCGCAAATCTTCGCGAAGTGGCCGGGAATGATGTTGTACGTGGTGCCGATGCCGCCGGAAAACACGTTGCCGAGCGCGAGGCCGCAGAGAAGCTGTTCGTCGCAGCCGGCGAACCAGATGGTCTCCTTGCCGAGCTTGCGGCGGAGACGCTGGGCGGCGTAGTAGTCGCGGCCCGTATACTTCATGCCCTTCACGTTCGGCAGGTCGAAGAAGCGGATGTCGCGCTCCGGCACGAGGGCCGCGCCGAAGGAGTAGATCATGAACGGCAGGTCCGTGGCCGAGGAGATGCGACGGTAGTGGTACATCGTCGCATCGAAGGAGGTGCGGTAGAGCTGCGGCGCGACGGCGCTGATCCAGTCGATGCCGATCTTCGCCGCGTGCTTCGCCAGCTCAACGGAATCGTCCGTGTTGTTCGCGCCCACGTGGGCGATCAGCTTGCCGCGCCCGCGCATCGCCTTCACCGCCGCGTCCATTAGCTGCTTGCGCTCGTCCACGGAAAGGAGCCACCACTCGCCGGTGGTGCCGGTGAGGTAAAAACCCTTCAGTCCGCCCGAGAGGCCGTAGTCGACGATCCGCGCGATCGTCTCGCAGTCCACGCGGCCTTTCTTGTCGTACGGCGTGAACATGGCCGCGTACGCGCCGTACATGCCCTTGAAGCACTTCTCCGTCAGCTTGATATCCATTTGAATACTTCTTCCTTTGGTTCGTTTGCAGATATTATACCATGTCCCGCGATGCCATCAGAACTCCCGGATGGCCTTGCACACGTCCGGCGAGTAGTTGCTGGCATCGACCACTTCCATGGTGATGCCGTCGCCGCCCGCGTCGCGCGCCAGCTCGAGGAGGCGCCGTACGGCCGCCGCATCGGAGATTTTGGCCCGCTTGGCGTACTCGGGATAGCCCGGGCGCAGCCAGAAGTTGTACGCCATGATCGGGAAAAACACGCGCCCGCGTCCAGCCGCGCGCACGTCGCGCACGATATCCGCGTAGATGCGGGCCGTCGAGCCCCACATGTCGTCCCAATCGGGCTGCACGCACGCCACCGCCACGGCGTCGATCACGCCCTCCCGCAGCAAGGCGCGCCAGTCCACGGCGCGTTGCTCGTAATTGAAGTCGTGCGGCTCGCCCGCGCGCTCGATCGCCATCACCAGCTCCACCGGCCGTCCGGTTCGGACGCACCGCGCGCGCAGTTCCCGGTAGTAGCGGCTCGTATGCCGCGCCACGATGGCCGTCCAGCGCGGATCGCGCCAGTCGGCCGGCGGCTCGGTGCCGTGCAGACGCCGCCATTCGTCCTCGACCGGCTTCACGTACTCGAGGTTCGGTGCCCAGCCGCCCGAACGGCAGAGGTCGACGTAGACCATCGACGGCCGCAGCGCAAGCAGCTCGTCGAAGAGGCGCAGCTTGTGCTCGCGCACCTCGTCGTACGCGAGCGAGCAGCGTCCGAACCACGGCGCGCCGCCGCGCGCGCAGCACCAGTACTGCGGATGCTCCAGGTTCCACGGCGAGAGCGTCCAGCTCTCCCCGTGGTTCTCCTCGGTCGTCAGATGGATGCCGAAGCGCACGCCTCGCTGGACGCAGTCGTCCGCCGCCACCTGGATGAGGTTCGTGCCGCAGTCGTCGAACCGCACCCAGCCGCGCACCGGCTCGCTGAGCGGAATGCGCCGCTTGTCGAGCGGCGGCTCCTTGAGCGGCAACGCCTCCTCCGCGCTGGGGTAGCGCGGGACCGCGCCGGACTGGTTTCGCCAGAGGATCGTGGTCGCCCCGGTCTTCAGCACGTTGTCGAGGATGCGCCGCGTCCCCTCCACGGTTTCCGTCTCGTGGACGGCCGGGTAGTCGAAGCTGTCGATGTAGGCGATCTTCTCGAACGCGCCGCCAGCGGCGGCGAGCAACGCCGCGCCCAAAACAGGGAGCAAACGCTTCATGGCGTCACCTCCCCTTCCGCAAAGATCTCGCGCCGTGTCGCCGGGCGCGGCATGTCCTTCGGCCAGCCCGTGCCGACTTCCGCCCACAGAATGTCGCCCGTGCCGCCCAGCGTCGGACCAACCGACATCTTCAACGGCCGATCTAGCGGATACGTGCCGTTGAAGCGGAACTCGCTCGGCCTGCCGTCGTCCACGCGGACGATGAGGCGGTCATGGGTCCGCACACCCGTCAGGACGTATTCCCGGTCGTTTTCGAGCCGGCTCTCGGACACCGCGCCCATGTAGAGCCCCGACGCCTCGCGCGCGCCGAACTTGGGCGTGTCGCGGTCGACGAAAAGCTCGAAGCCGAGCGGCGCGCCCTCGTACGCGCCCGTCACGAAATGCCGGAAGCGCGGTTCCGCCGCCGCACGGAACCTCACCTTCGCCCGCACGAAGAACGTGCGCGCCGTCCCGAACACGAACCGTCCGTCCATCGGCACGGTCGCAGGATAGGACGGCTTCTCCGCGCGCCACACGACCTGTTCAGGCTCAACAGACGCCCCTTCCTTCAGCACCTCTTCCGTCGAATCGGCTTTCGGCAGGTCGTCCGCGCCGAACGGACGCTCGTGGAGGCTCGTGCCGTCGTCGTAAAGAAGCCTGTTGCCGGACGGATGCACGTCCGGGTTGCGTCCCTCGCAGATGCGCCGCGTCGCGCCCGTGCGCGGGCCGAGCACATACACGCACCAGCCGGGATCGCCCTTGGAGAAACCCGTGTAGACGAGATGCCGCCCGTCCGGCGTCCAGCGCGGCGCGTAGGCGCTTTGTCCCTTCGGCGTCACGCGGCAGTTGCGGGCCGGATCGTGCGCGCGCGCGCAGACCAGATGCCACGTGTCGCGGAAGTTGTCGATCTGCGCGAACGCAATCAGCTTGCCGTCGGGCGAGACGACGGGTTGCCCCGCGCCCATGTCGTTCACCGTGCTCGGCACGAGGTTCGTCAACCCGTCGCCATTTATGTCCACCGCGTAGATGCCCGACCGCGTGGCCATGCCCACCTGCGGCGACGCGCAACGGGTGGAGACGAAGTAGAGACGTTTCCCATCCGACGAGAAGGACGGCATGTAGTCGCGGAAGCGCCCCGTCGTAATCTCGCGAATCCCGCCCCCACATGGAGAGCCGCCGTCTCGGCGGCTGTCACTCCTCCAGATGCGCAAGTGGTAGCCTGTCGTTCCGTCTTTCGCCGCCCATGCCGTGTTCGTCTCGTT
>CAMNLN010000009.1 GCA_946543025.1 uncultured Verrucomicrobiota bacterium | reverse complement strand
TGCTCGCGTTGCCGGGCGGCGAATCGACCGTGCAGGGCAAGCTGCTGAACGACCTTGGCCTCTTCGCGCCGCTCAAGGAGCGCATCGACGGCGGACTGCCCGTGTTCGCCGTCTGCGCGGGCCTGATCCTTCTTGCGGAGAAGATCGACGATCCTGGCAGTCGCAGCGGCACACGACCCGAAAAGTGGTTTGGTGTCCTGCCCGTCACCGTGCGGCGCAACGCCTACGGGCGGCAGCTCGGTAGCTTCCGGATTGTCGGCACGTTCAACGGCAAACCGAACGTGCCGATGACCTTCATCCGCGCGCCCGCCATTACTTCCGTCTCGCCGCAGGTCGAGATACTCTCAACGTTCAACGGACAACCCACCGCCGTCCGCTGGCGGAACATCACTGCCTTCACCTGGCATCCCGAGCTCGATTCCGCCGTCTGTCCAGAAAGCGCGGGCGATGGTCGCCGTTCGGCCTGAAGATGTGCTAAAATATGCGGCCCATGAAGGGTTCGGCAGACACACTGGTCGACCACAACCGGCAGAAGAAGGCTGCGGTCATCAACGACTTTACGAGCTTCGGGCGCTGTTCGCTCGCGGTCACGATTCCTATTCTCTCCGCAATGAAAGTCCAGTGCTGCCCCGTGCCGACGGCCTTCTTCACCAATCATACGGGCTTCGACTCGTTCGACTGGACCGACAACACGCCGCATCTCGACGGCTACATTTCCGAATGGCGCAAGCTGGGGCTTCGTTTCGACGCCATCCAGACGGGCTTCCTCGGCTCGCGCGAGCAGGTGGCTTTCGTGCATCGTTTCATCGCGGCGTTCAAGGCACCCGGCACGATCGTCTGCGTCGATCCGGTGATGGGCGACTACGGACGGCTCTATCCCACGTACGACCGCGACCGCGCGGAGTCGATGCGTTCGTTTCTCGACGAAGCCGACGTCCTGACGCCCAACCTGACGGAGGCGTGCTTCCTCGCGGATGAACCCTACCGCACGGACTTCACGGACGCCGAGCTCGATTCGCTCTGCGCGCGCCTGGCGGAGCGGAACGGAAGCAAGGTGGTGGTCTCGGGAATCCCGCGCGGCGATGCGCTCGTCAATTTCATCTACGAGCGCGGCCGCCCCTCGTCGCTCCATCCTGAGCCGAAGATCGGCGGCGACCGTAGCGGCACGGGCGACGTGTTCGCTTCGGTGATCTTGGCGGACGCCGTCAACGGCATGGATTTCGCCGCATCCGTCCGCAAGGCGAGCGCGTTTACGGCGAAGGCCGTGCGGCGGACCGTCGAGATGGGCCTGCCGCCGAAGGACGGCCTTGCGATCGAAGAGGTACTGGGAGAACTTGCGTCATGACGATCACCTATCAGGTCAAGCAGTCGGTCTACGTGAACCTGACGAACAGGTGTCCGTGCGCCTGCCGGTTCTGCCTCCGCAACAACGGCTCGGGCGTGTTCGGTTCCGGCCCGCTTTGGCTGGAGCGCGAGCCGACCTTGGACGAGGTGACAGAAAGCCTCGACGGATGGGATTACGCGCGGTTCCGCGAGGTCGTGTTCTGCGGATACGGCGAGCCGACGGAACGGCTGGACGTCCTGTTGGCCGCCGCCGCGCACCTGAAGCGGCGCGACGCCGCGCTCCGCGTGCGCGTCAATACGAACGGCCTCTCCGACCTCATCAACGGCAAGCCGACCGCGCCGCTCTTCGCGGGGAAGATCGATTGCCTTTCAATCAGCCTCAACACGGACGACGCGGCCGAATACCTCGATGTCTGCCGCCCGAAGTTCGGGGCGGCGGCATACCCAGCAATGCTTGTGTTTGCGAAAGAGGCGGCCGCCGTCGTGCCGGAAGTGGTGATGACGGTCGTCGGCGAGCCTGTCACGAGTCTTGAGAAGCAGGCCCGCTGCCGCGTCCTCGCGGAAAGCCTCGGCGCGCGCCTCCGCGTCCGCCCGTACGAGGCGCCGTCGAATATGGTAAAATAATCGCATGAAGACAATCAACTTTCGCCCTGCATTCGTCCTGTTGGCGTCCGTCGCCCTGCTTGCGGCCATTGCCGCCGAACCGCCGCCGCCCGACACCTTTGAGGAGATGGTGCCGATGCCGGACGGCGTGAAGCTCTACACGTACGGCATCCGTCCGGCGGCGGGCGTGAAATGTCCGATCGTCATCATGCGCAATCCCTACGTGAAGGAACAGGCTGTCGATTTGACGGCCTACGCGAAGGAGCAGCGCGGCAACCTCGCGCGCGGCTATGCATATCTTGTCCAGCACTGCCGCGGCTGCGGCCTGAGCGAAGGCGACTGGATTCCCTACGAGAACGAACGCGCCGACGGCCTGGCCCTGCTGGAATGGGTACGGAAGTTGCCGTGGTACAACGGCGAGATATTCCTCGAGGGAGGCAGCTACCTCTCCAGCGTCCACTGGTCGTACCTCGATACGAACCCGCCGGACGTCAAGGGCGCGTGCCTCGCGATCCAGGAGGTCGACCGCTACAACATCGCCTACCGCAACGGCTTCTTCAAGGCCGGCCTCCATGGCGGCTGGTTCGTGAAGGGCTACAAGAAAAAGAACCATTCGCTCACGCGCAACACCTCGGTCAAGTTCTCTGATTTTCCTCTCCTCGATTTCTCGAAGCGCTACTGGGGAGAGGCCGTGCCGTCGCTCGACAACAAGCTGGCCCACCCGCGCCGCGACGATCCCTTCTGGCGTTCGCACGAACCCGGAAGCGGGGCGGACTACCGCCGCGCCTTCCTCGACTCGACGATGCCCATTCTCTTGCGCACCGGCTTCTACGACATCTACACCGAGGGCATCAACGACATGTGGCGCGAGACGCCGTCCGCGCGCCGCGCGAACTGCGCGCTTCTGATCGATGCCTACGACCACGGCGGTAAGTTGGCCAAAGACATGAAGGGGACGCGCGGCGAATTTCCCGGCGGCGCGCGGCGCGAGGAAGGCGTCGCGGCCATCGACTGGTTCGACTACTGCCGCACGGGGCGCCCCTGCACGAACGCCGCCCCCGGGCACGTGCGCTGCTACGCGCTGTGGGAAAACCGCTGGATCGTGGCGGACGAGCTGAAGGATGGCCCTCGGCGCATCGACCTGCCCCTCGGCACGGGTACGCGCGCCTGGACCTACGATCCGAAACGCCCGCTTCCCGAATTCCCCGGCTCCGGCGGCATCTGCTTCGGCGGAATGCGCTTCCAGCCGCCGCCGGACTTCCGCGACGACGTGGTGTCTTATATCTTGCCGCCGCAGACGGAACCGCTTGACGTGCGCGGTCGGATGCGCGCGCGCCTGACGGTGACGAGCGACTGCGAGGACACGTGTTTTTACGTACGCGTGAGCGTGCAGAAGGACGACGGCAAGTGGTATCTCCTGCGCGACGACATTACCTCGCTCTGCGCCGACGGCTGCGACTACGCGCCAGGGACGGAGAAGGCGATCGCGTTCCGCTTCGCCGACCATGCGTTCCGCCTGGAAAAAGGCGATCGTCTGCGTGTGGACGTGGCGAGCAGCAACAGTCAATTCGCCCCGCACGGAAACGTGAAGGGCCTGCAGGCCGCCGTGCGTACGCCGAAGGTGGCGCGCAATGCCGTCCGCGCGGACGCCTCCACGCTCACTCTTTTCGTCAATCGCTAGAAGGCGAGGCGAATCCTGTGTTTGGCAACGTGATATAATCATCGCATGGATACCAAGTACGTTCTCCCTCTCGCGCTTTTGGCGATATGCGGACTGGAAGCCGCTTCGATTGACATCGCCAGCACGACACTTTCGGTCACGCTCGACGCGCAAGCCAAGGGCGCCGTCACGCGCCTCGTCTCCGCCCGAGGGCAGGAGTTGGGGGCGGACAAGGGGCGTACGCCCCTCTTCGGCCTCAGCCTCTGCCGTACGGACTGCTACACGAACATGGCGTACGCTTCGGCCGATACCGCAGCCACTTTCACCTTCGAGCGGATCGCTGACGGCGTACGCCTTGTCTACGGATTTGCCGACGGCGCTGTGGAGAAGGTTGTCTGCACCGTGCGCGCGCCGGCGGGCGACGGCAAGGTGCGTTGGCGGATCCGGACGACTGCGCGCGACGGCTGGTCTGTGACCGAGACGCGTTTCCCGCGTATTCCCCTCGCGCTCCAGTTCGGCACCACGGGTGCGGACGATGCCTGCGTCCTTGGTCTCGCAAAGGGCGGCATCCTGCGCAATCCCGGCGCGAACAAGCCCGGCTGGTCCGTAAGCGGCCGGCAACCTGGCAACCTCGTGGCGCAGTTCGCCTGCCTCTACGACGACCGGGGCGGATTCTATCTGGCCGCCGAGGATGCGGAAGGCCATGCCAAGCATCTTTCCGTGGAGCGTACCTCGGATGGACTGGTTTTTGCTGTCCGCCGTATCGGTTTCGCACAGGACGACGCGCAACCGTACGACGTGGCGACGGCGGCGTTCGAGGGCGCGGACGGTACGCTTGCGGATTGGCACGATGCGGCCGACATCTACAAGGCGTGGGCGCTCGGCCAGCCGTGGTGTGCCACGCCGCTTGCGCGCAGATCCGATCTGCCCGCCTGGATGAAGGACGCGCCCGCGATGGTCCGATTCAACCGCGACTGGCTATCCAGTTCGGATGACATCCGCACTTGGATGAGGGACTACTGGCTGAAGGAGTTCCCGTCCTCCCCGCTCGTGATGGCCTATTGGGGGTGGGAGAAACGCGGCTATTGGGTGACGCCCGACTATTATCCCGTCTATCCTGACGACGTCACCTTCTCGACGCTTGTGCGCGAGATGCGTACGCTTGGCGGCCACGCCTTCCCGTGGCCGAGCGGCTACCACTGGACGCTTCTCTACACGAAAAAACCAGACGGTTCGTTCGTGTGGGATGACCGCGCGCGGTTCGACTCCTACGCGCGCCCCCATGCCGTCCACAACCGAAACGGGTTGATGTACCTGCGCGTACCTTCGTGGCTGCGCGGCGGCAACTGCGCCTGCATGTGCGGCGGCGACCCGTGGACGATCCGCTGGTGGAACGAGGAGGTGTGCCGTCCGCTCGTGAAGCTCGGCTGCGAGATGATTCAGGTGGATCAGGTGGTCGGAGGCGCGTTTCCGCCTTGCTGGGCCAAGAACCATCCGCACCCGCCGGGCGAGGGGAAGTGGAAGACCGACTGCTTCCGCGAGCAGCTTGTGACGATGGCCGCCACGATGAAGGCGATCGAGCCAGATTCCGTCGTCTGCTTCGAGGAGCCGAACGAGCACTTCAACCATCTCGTCGGCATTCAGGACTATCGCGATTGCGAGATCAAGCACGAATGGGCGAGCGTGTTCAACTACCTCTACCACGAGTTCGTGCCGTGCTTTCAGTCGAATCCTCGCCGCGGCAATCGCGTCTGGCAAGCGCACGAGGCGGCGGACGGACAGATCCCGCACCTTTCGCCCGCGCGTTGCGACCTTTACAATAGCATGCCGGCCGTCGCGAACGGCGATTTCGAGAGGCCCCGGCAGGACGATTCGGGTTTTGTCGGCTGGGATCGCCTCAGCGGCTACAATGGCGCGGTCTGGAGCGGCAGATGGTTCGTGGACCGGGACGAGAAGAAGGACGGCGAAGCTTGCCTGCGCCTCGAGACCGGCCCGAAGGAGACCGTGCAGGTTTCGCAGAATATTCAGACGGGCGATGCGTCCGCCTTTCGCGTCGGCGGGAAGTACCGCCTTTCCGCCTGGATGAAGACCGGCAAGATGGCCCAGGGCAATTCCATCCGATTCGGGGTCTTCGCTCCCGGCCTCAAGGGATTGTGCGGCGGCGGGTTGCCGTTCCCGAAGGCGGGGGAAGGCTGGCGGCGCGTCTCGCAAGACTTCACGCTCCCTGCCGGCTCCGAGATGATCCGCGTCATGATTCACGTCAACGGCGAGGCGACGGCTTGGGTGGACGGCCTCTCGCTGGAGGCGGTGGCCGAGGACGGTACGGCAAAGCCGCTCGTCCTTTCCGGTCGTACGGCCTACGACGCCTTCATGAAGGCGTGGGTCGCGCTCTACCACGGCGAAGGACGCGACTGGCTGGCGTTCGGGCGGCGAATCAAGCCACCGCGTCTCGTCTGTGGTACCCAGGACTATGACGGACGCTCCGTGCCTTGCGTGTTCCATGCGGCGTACGAATCGCTGGACGGGCGAAAGGCCGTTGTGCTGGCGAACGCCACCGCTGCCCCGCAGGACGTCACGCTCGTCAGCAAGGCTTGTCGCCTCTCCCTGACCCTCGCTCCCGACGAGATCCGCCTGCTGACAGCCTGGTAACTGCGGTTCGCTATTGACGCGAGACCGAAAATCCGGTAAACTATCGCCCGCTTTTTTCGAGGAGAAAGTTTCTCCTCATGGAAAAGGCGGTAGACAAAACAAAGGTAAAAGCAATGGAAGCCTACGCAGTACTCGAAACCGGCGGCAAGCAGGTGCTTGTCAAGGCCGGCGATACGATCGAGATTGAAAAGATCTCGACCGAACCTGGGCAGGAAGTCGTTCTGGACACGGTGTGTGCCGTTTCCGACGGGACGACCCTCAAGGTCGGCACCCCTTACGTGGAAGGTGCCAAAGTGACGCTCGCCGTCGACGCCGTCAAGCGCGGTCCGAAGGTGATCAACTTCAAGCGGAAGCGCCGGAAGGGCTATCGCCGCACGGTTGGACACCGCCAGCAGATCATGGTCGCAACGGTCAAGGCCATCGCCTAAGAAGAAGGAGAGATAGAAAATGGCAACATCCGCTTCTGCACGCAACGGTCGCGACTCCAACCCCAAGTATCTCGGCGTCAAGGCGTACGACGGCCAGCTCCTCAAGGCCGGCTCGATCATCGTCCGCCAGCGCGGCACCAAGATCCATCCTGGCGCCAACGTCGGGTGCGGCCGCGACTTCACGTTGTTCGCTCTCAAGGACGGCAAGGTGAAGTTCATCAAGGACGGCAAGGTCGCGACAATCGTCCCCGTCGAAGCCAAGTAACGGTTTTGGCAAAGGTCCGGATTCCTAGCCGGACGCAAGAAGGCGCAGGCTCTTGCCTGCGCCTTTCGCTTTGAGAACAATTTCCCGATGGGGTTCAGGGCGCTTCGATGAGATCGGCCATGGCGTCGCGCCAGCGGTAGATCGCCGCCGGGTCGCCCGTGAACTGCGTCATGGACTGCATCACGTCGCCTGGTACAGAAAGAAGTTCGCGCGCGCGCTTCGCCCAGGCGTCGTTCTGGTTTGCGCGGGCCTTAAGTTTCTTTTCGAGCGCGAGCGCGTAGGCAAAGTCCTCAAGGCCGTCGCGGAAGTTTTCGAGTCGTACGGTGGGCAGGGGCTTGCCGTCTGGGCCTACGCATGTCCAGCTGCCGTCGCCGTGGTAGCGCGTCCAGCTGCGCGGATCCCAATCGGTGAAGGGACCCGAGGTGATGCAACGCTTGGAGTTCCAGATCGTGATCTGGTAGTAAAGGAAACCGTCTGGACGCTGCCGCGTGGTTTCGGCACCCATGAGGACGCGACCTTCGATGGCGGGGCATTCGATGAACATGTTCGCCTGCGGCGCGTGGGGCCCGCAGCAGATGTACCACCACACCTGATGCCCGGCGGCGCGCGATTTCGCGGCTTTTTCGGGGTCGAACTTGGGCGTAAGCGGCGTGAACCAGTCCATCACGTCGAGCGGCGTGCCCACGCCAAACTCGTGGTCGTAGGCCGTGGTGGAAATCGGCACGCCGGGCAGCTCTTCCTTCAGAATCTCCACGCAGCGGCGGATGTTGCCGAACCAGTTGGTGGCGATTTCGTCGCACCCGTAGACATAGGCATGGCCGAGGAGGCCCAGCTCCTTCGCCTTCGCGTAGGCCTCCTTGAGCTGCCTTACCTTCGTTGCGCGCCACTTCGCCTCGGCGTCCGCGCCGCCGGTAAAGTAGTGCCAGTAGCCGAGGTTGAAGCGGTCGAGGCGGCCCTGTTCCTTGAGGCGGGCGAGGACGTCCCAGTGGATTTCGCCGTTGTGGTAGAGGCTATCCATCGTGATGTAGTAGTCTGCGAGGAAATCGCCCCATTCAAGCTCGTGCTTGCGCCAAAGGTTGCCGGGGAACTCGGGGTCCTTGCGGAGCTGCGCGTTGATGGCCAGCTCTTCGGGGGTCGCGTACTGCGCGCTTGGGCCGGGCGAGAACGTGATGGCCATCGGCAACGGGGATTTCTTCGGGACGGCGAAGTCGTTCACGCGCACGCGGAAGGGGACGGCGAGTGGTGGCATGTCATCAGCCGACACGGTGAGCGTACCGGCGTAGACGCCAGCGGGCTGTGTTTCGGGGCAGTGTACGCGGATCCAGAAGCTCTGCGCGTCGGTATCCGCCACGGTCACGCCGTCGAGGAAGTTGAGGATCGGGTCCGGCCACCAGCCCGTCGGGGCGTTCGTCGTGGTGCGCACCCAGCCGGGCGCGGCGTTCGTGGCGTTCCAGCAGCCCACGCGATAGGGGGCCTTCCGCATAGTGTGGACGTAGCCCACGACGTCACACGCCACATTTGAGGCGGTGAAGGAGGTGCCGTCCGCGCGGCGGAGGTCGGAGACGCGCACACGCACGTTCGCGAGGTCGCGGTCGCCAGGGGTTACGACCACCTGCACGCTTTCGCGCTCGTTGCGTGCGAGGCGCATGGTCGCTTCCGTAACGGGCACGGCAGGGATTTCGGCGCCGCGTGGCAGCACCTTCACCATCGAGGAGGCGAGGCCCACACACATCTTCGAGGTGTCCTGACCGGCCTTGAGGCACGCCTCCCGGAAGCGGCAGTACGCGCGCAGGTGGGCGCGCGCGGCCTCAAATTCGCTTTTGGCGGCGGTGGCATCGGCGGCCGCCTTCGAGAGGAACGGGACAAGGTCGCGCCCCACGAGCGGGCCGTCTGGAACGGGCAGCGGCTCACCCTTCTTAAGGAGCGTGACGCGGTCGATGAACACGCGCACGTCGCGAGGGTTGGAGAGGAAGAGGTGGACGCGTCCGATGTTGGCGGGATCGCATGTCTTTGGCCAGTTGCGGAGCGGGACGACCCACTGGCGGTAGCCGGGCGCGGGAAGGGTTGTATGGGCGTTGAGCCCGTTCTGGACGCGTCCCTCGGGCGCGCAGATGAAGGTGGAGAGGGAGTCGTTGCCCTCGCCGACGCTCATGAGGTCGATCACGAGGCGGTCGTAGCCGCGCCAGTCCTTCACGGGCGTGTGCAGGTTGAAGCTTGGCCATTCGTCGAGCCCTTTGCGCCAGGGGCCGCTCTTGAAATAGAGGGCATGCTGACCGGAGGTGGCGAATGCGTTCGTCACGCAGATTGTTCGGTCGCGGGCGAACAGGCGGGGAGCGGTCTTCTGCTTGGCCTCGTCCTCGAAGTCGAACAGGACTGTTGCCGCGCCGGCAGACATGGAAAAATACGCTCCAAGGAGCATCTGGAGAATCGCTGTTTTCTTCATGCCGAAAGTATAGCATAATTTTTCGCCGGACGTATTGCGCTTTCTCCGTCGTTCGGCTATAATAGAGGTATGTTTTCAAAATTCAGAGGACTCTTTTCGACCGACATCGGCATCGATCTCGGCACGGCGAACTCCCTCGTGTACGCGAAGGACAGGGGTATCGTGCTGCGCGAGCCGTCCGTTGTCGCCATCGAGGAGGGTTCGAAGCGTGTACTTGCCGTCGGAGACGAGGCGAAGCGCATGCTTGGCAGAACGCCTGGAAACATCATGGCCATCCGTCCGATGAAGAGCGGCGTCATCGCCGACTTTGACATCACGGAGGCGATGCTCAGCTACTTTATCAACAAGGTCTGCCCGAAGCGGTTCTGGAGCAAGTACGCCAAGCCGCGGGTGGTGATCGCCGTGCCCGGCGACATCACGGAGGTCGAAAAGCGCGCGGTGGAGGACGCGGCGCATGCGGCCGGGGTGGGAGAGGTTTTCCTGGTCGAGGAGCCGATGGCGGCGGCGATCGGGGTTGGCTTGCCGGTTTCCGAGCCGGCTGGCAGCATGATTGTGGACATCGGCGGCGGTACGTGCGAGGTGGCGATCATCTCGCTGGCCGGCATCGTTCATTCGCGTAGCGTCCGTTCGGCTGGAGATGCCATGGACGTGTGCATCGTGAACCACATGAGGCGCGTCTACAATCTTTTGATTGGCGAACGCACCGCCGAGTCGATCAAGATGACGATCGGGTCCGCGTTTCCGACGGGTCAGGAGCAGACCATGGAAGTGCGCGGGCGCGACATTGTGTCAGGATTGCCGAAGACGATGACGATCTCTTCAGAGGAAATCCGCGACGCGCTCAACGAACCCGTTTCCAACATCGTGGAAGCCGTACGCAACACGCTGGGAAACTGTGCGCCCGAACTGGCGGCCGATTTGGTGGACCGCGGCATCGTGTTGTCGGGCGGCAGCGCGCAGTTGCGTGGACTGGACAAGCTTCTCGCGCAAGAAACGGGACTGCCCGTGACATTGGCGGACGATCCCTTGTCGGCGGTGGCCGAGGGGACGGGCGTGGTGATGAGCGAACTCGATTTCCTCGCACGGAACAAGAGACGGTGACGAGGACGGCAATCCTTCCGTGAAGAGGAAGGATTTTGAAGGGTAAGACAGGCATAATCGTTGCGACGGCCGCGCTTGGAGCGTTGGCTCTGTTCTTGTTTGGCTTGCGTGGGACTGCGGCAGAAGTCGTCTATCCGGTTGAAAACGGGCGGAATTGGTTTGCGCGTCATGTCGGTACGCGTCTGCGCGGCATGTTCTCCCGCATGGACTTGGCGATCGAGAACCGTCGCCTGAAGGAAGAAAACGCCGCCTTGCGGATGGAGTTGACCGTACGCGATTCGCGGGCGGTCCCCTCTGCGCCGGGCACCAGCCAGCAGCTGCCAACCACGAATTGGATTTCCGCGCCGGTGCTGAGCCGAAACGGAGTGGTCGGCGTGAAGGGCTACTTGCGCGTTGGCAAGGGAACGCTCGCCGGCGTCAAGGCGGGTGCGCCGGTGGCTGTCCCAAAAGGCGTGGTCGGCCGCGTTCTTTCGGTGACTCCCCACACGTGTGACGTGCGCCTGATCTCCGATCCGTCGATGCGAATCTCCTGCGAGATCGAAACGTCAGATCCGTCGTCCGGTCCCGTCTACGGCATTCTCTACGGCGGCGGTGCCACCTGCGTGGCTGCCGAGGCCGACGCGTCCGTCCTCTACTTCGTCAATCCTCTTCGCATGCGGCACATGCGGCAGCGGCTGGACTTGCCGCCGCGCGCGAAAATCATCACTAGCGGACTCGGCGGAATCTTCCCGCGCGGTCTTGTTGTCGGCTTTCTGCTTGACGGACAGCATGTAGACGAGACAAGGCTCGAACGGGAAGGCGACGTCGTGTCGGCCGTCGACTTCCCTGCTCTCGAAACCGTGTTTATCCGCCGTGAAGACTGACCTTGTCCAGACCGCCTTTGTCGCGATCAGCCTCGTCTTTCTGGCGGCGCTGCAGGACATGCTACCGTCCGGCGCGGGTTGGTCGAAGTTCCCGCTGCTCCAGGTTTTCGCGCTCTATGTCGCGCTTGTGGACTTGCCGCGCAAGGGAGAGAGCCGATCTCGCGTTCCCCGTTCGGCCCGGTGGGTCTGGACGGCCGGCGCGGCTGGCTATCTGCTGGAAACCTTGAGCGGGCTTCCGTTCGGGAGCTTCATCGGATTCCTGCTTCCTGTCTGTGCGCTTGCGCACATGCTGCGCGCCCTCGCGCCGCCCGACCTTGCCCGGCCGCTGCTCGGGATGGCGGCGGCGGCGGCCTACACGCCGTTGCAGGAAGCATGGCTGGCCGCTTGGAGCATTGGCGGCGATTCGGCGATCGTTCGCTTTTTCGTCAGCATCATCCAGGCGACTATCGCGGGGGCCGGGCTATTTGCGCTTCTGCCTCTGCTTGAGATGTTCGCAGGCCTGCGCGAGGAGGAGTCGGCATGAGGGTCTCCGTCTGGTTCATCGCCGGGCTCGGCTGCCTGTTCCTGTTCGGCTTCTTCGTGCTGGGCGTCTCGCTCTATCGCCTCCAGACGGAGAAGGCGGGCGAGTTCGCCGAGGTGGAGACGACGCAGACGACGCGCCGCATCAGCGTTCCCGCCCTTCGGGGACGGATCCTCGACCGGTCTGGACACGTGCTGGCGGACTGCCGCCCGAGCCGTTGTGTCATCTGCAACCTAGAGGAACTCCAGCAGCGTGGCGGTCGGTCGAACACCGTCAATGCCATCGACGCGGCGGTGGAAGCGCTATCCTCCGCCATCAGGGTACCCCGCACCCTGACGCGCGAGCAGATCGCGCGGCACGTGATGCGGGCGAGCGCGCTACCCCTTACCGTATGGCGCGATCTGGACGAACAGGCCTTCGCGCGCTTCGCCGAGCACGCGGATGCATTTCCTGGGTTCGACATGGCCGTTCGCGCCGAACGGCGCTATCCATACGGTACGCTCGCTGCCCATGTGATTGGCTATACGGGACGGGGGCGCCCAGGAGAGGACTCCGTTACGGCTCCGGCAGAAAGGCTGGGAGCGCATTTCTTCGAAGAGCTGGAGATCAAGGGGCGAAAAGGCGTGGAGGGGTTCTACAATCGCTATCTCGCCGGATTCCCCGGCGAAAGGTTCCTGCGCGTCGACGCGCGCGGATTCCGACCGCGCAAGAGCGCCGGGCAGGAGCTGGCTGACGCAGCGGCAGACGACATTGCGCCGACAGACGGCCTCGATCTTGTGTTGACGCTTGATATTGGCGTTCAGGCGGAACTCGAGCGCCAGCTGGAAGGCGTCACCGGAGCGGGAGTCGTACTTGACCCGCGCGACGGCGCCGTACTCGCCATGGCCTCCTCGCCGACCTTCAATCCAAACGACTGCATTCCCCACCTGACGACAGCCGTCTATGCCACGCTTACGAATGCTCCTGCCAAGCGCGGGCAGAACCGCGCCATCTCCGAGGCGTACGCGCCAGGCTCGACCTTCAAGCCCGTTACGGCGCTCGCCGCGCTCGCTACCGGATGGTTGCCGGATGACGAGTACGACTGTACCGGCGTCTATCAGCTCGGACCGTGGAAGCTCCGCTGCTGGGACTATTACGGGCATGGCCCGATCAACCTGCGCCAGGCTCTCGAACAGAGCTGCAACACGTTTTTCTGCAATGTCGGTTCGGCGATCGGCACGAATGCGCTGGTCGAGGCTGCGCGCGCCTTCGGGCTTGGCGCATGTACCGGCATCGATCTGGGCGAGGAGACGCCTGGCGTGGTGCCGGACGAGACCTGGAAGAAGCTCCACTACAACGAGCCGTGGTATCCTGGCGACACCTGCCAGATGTCCATCGGGCAGGGCATGCTGCTCGTCACGCCCCTTCAGATGGCAGTGGTTGCGGCGACGCTCGCCAACGGCGGTACGCGCGTCAAGCCGTACCTTCACAAGAAAGCGGGCATGGACGCTTCGGGAACACAGCCCCAGCCTGAAGGACCTGTGGTGCCGTTCTCGCAGGAAAGCATCGACTTGGTTCGCGAAGGCATGCGTGACGTCGTGACCAAGGGCACCGGACGAAAGATTGCAATCGGTCTGCCCGTGACATGTGCGGGGAAGACGGGGACGGCCGAGATCGGTCGTGGCGAGACGCGAAGAAAGAACACCTGGGTGATCGCTTTCGCGCCTTACGAGGCGCCGACCGTCGCGATGGCCATGATCGTGGAACGCGGCGAATCCGGCAGCAAAACCGTCGCGCCGCGTGTTAACGCCGTCTTCGCCGAGATATTCGGCCGAACGGAAGGAGAGAACGTGCCGTGAAAGCTTTCTTCTCCAAGTTCCTGCGCCTGGACTGGGTGATGCTCGTCTGCATGCTTTTGCTCGTGCGGATGGGCGTTCGATTGATTCAGTCTGCCGGCGGCGCGCGTACCTCCGCTGCTTTGCAGGATCTCTGGACAGTCCACGCATGGACGGCTGTCATCGGCCTTGTCATCTATGTGGTCCTTGCGTCGATCGACTATCGGAAGCTGCTCGACTGGTGTGCGGGGCCCGTCTTCGCGTTGGCGGGCGTCATGCTTGTGGCCGTGCTCGTTTTCGGTTCGGTGCGATATGGCGGTCGCCGTTGGCTTTGGTTCTTCCAGCCGAGCGAGCTTGCGAAGCTTGCCGTGATCCTTCTTCTTGCGCATGTGTTTGGACGGCAACCAGCTGCGGATGACGCCTCTCCTCGTCGGTTCGGTTGGCGTGGCGGATTGTGCGGGCTGGCGATCTTCGGCGTCCCGGCAGCGTTGATTCTTGCGGAACCAGATCTGGGCACCGCGCTCGTGCTTGTCCCGACGGCTTTCGTCATGCTGCTGGCCGCGCGTGTCTGGATCAAGGGGCTTGTCGCGCTCCTGCTGGTCGGGTTGCTGGCGGCCGGTCTGGTGCTGGGTGCCGTCTACGTGGCGGAGCGGCACCCGTCTCCAGATGGAAGGGCGCGTGTCATTTACAGGCACATGCCGCTCAAGGAGCATCAGCTCAAGCGTCTGCGCGTGTTCCTTTTTCCGGATCGTGACATTCACGGAGATGGCTACAACCTGCGGCAGGCTCGAATCTCGATCGGCTCCGGCTCCTGGTGGGGAAAAGGATTGGGCAAGGGGTCGCTCAAGCGGCTCGGCTACTTGCCGCCCGCCGTCTCGATGAACGACTTTATCTTCGCCGTGCTTGCCGAAGAGATGGGGTTCATGGGGTGCCTCAGTCTCTTGCTCCTTTATCTCGGAATTCTGCTGTCGGGCCTACGCATCGCCTGGCGATGTCCGGATGATCGGGGGCGCCTGCTGGCAATTGGTGTCTGTACGCTCGTGTTCGCCCATGTCTACGTCAACATTGCGATGTCCATCGGCCTCATGCCGATCACGGGGTTGCCGTTGCCGCTGATCAGCGCGGGGCGCACGTTCCTCGTCGTCGTCATGGCGGCGCTCGGGCTTCTGCAGAGCGTCGCGGTCCACAGGATGGATGAAAGTTGAGGATGTTCAAACAGTCTAACCGTAAAACAACTTAAACCATAAACACTTAGGAGAAAAACAATGGCAATAGGAATCAAGGCAATCATCGAAAAGGTGACAGGAACCATCACGGACTGGTTCAAGGCCAAGACGCTGAAACGAGAGATCATCGTCAACGTCGAGAAACTCGAAACGCGCGTGGCCGTACTTGAGAACGATAAGCTCGAGGAGTACATGGTGGAGCATCCCGAGGAGGAGCGGCTCGTCGGTTCCGTGTTCCGGGGCGTCGTACAGAACCTTGAGGACGACCTTCAGGCGGCGTTCGTCAACATCGGGCTGAAGAAGAACGCATTTCTCCACTACTGGGACATGACGCCCGACGCGGAGGCGTTTCTTGAGGAGCTGGATGGCCCCGATGACGACGATGATGACGACGAGGAACGGTCCGCGAAGGGGAGCAAGGGCCGAGGCGGCAAGGGCAAGGGCGGAAAAGGCAAGCAGAAGCGCCGTTCCAATCGTCTCACCAACGAGCAGATTCACGAGATGTTCAAGCCCGGCACGCCGATCACCGTGCAGGTGACGAAAGATCCGATTTCGACAAAAGGTCCGCGCGTGACGGCGAACCTTTCGATTCCCGGCCGTTACCTCGTGATGATGCCCGGTGCCGGCACACGCGGCGTCTCGAAGAAGATAGGCGACGACGCGGAACGCAAGCGCCTCAAAAAGATACTTGATCGTCTGCCGATTCCGGCCGAGGTGGGCATCATCGCGCGAACGGCCGCGTCTGGTGCCGCGCCCAAGGCGATCGCGCGCGATTTGCGCAACCTGCTGGAGGAATACAACGAACTTCAGCACAACGTGAAGACGCGTCTCGCGCCATGCTGCGTCTTCCAGGAGCCGGGCCTTGTGGAGCGTGTCGTGCGCGACTGGCTGACCGAGGACATTGAAAGCGTCGTGATCGACGACGAAAAGACTTTCGACGAGATGCGCGAGGTCACGAGCAAGATTTCCCGCCGCGCGCGCAACAAGTTGCGCCGTTACGATGGGCCGATCAATATCTTCGACCATTTCAGCGTCGAGAAGCAGCTGAACGCCGCATTCCGCCGTCAGGTGCGCCTGAAGTCGGGTGGATACCTTGTGATCGACGAGACGGAAGCGCTGATCGCCGTTGACGTGAATACCGGCCATCACAAGAGCAAGGGTACCGGCAAGGACGCCCAGGAACAGGCGATCCTCGAGGTGAACAAGGAGGCGGTTGTGGAGGTAGCGCGCCAGCTGCGCTTACGCAATATCGGCGGACTTGTCGTGCTCGACCTCATCGACATGAAGAGCATGAAGCACCAGCGACAGGTGGTCAAGGAGCTGAAGGCCGCGCTGAAGCGAGACCGCGCCCGGACGCGCGTCCTCAACATCTCCGACCTCGGCCTCCTCGAGATGAGCCGCCAGCGCCACGAGAAATCCATCCTCTCGAAGCTCAGCTCCGCCTGTCCGTGCTGCCACGGCTACGGCCGCGTGAAGAGTCCGCTGGCCATCTCGATCGAGCTCCAGCGCCAGCTTACCACGCTTCTGCGGAAATGCGACGCGGAAAAGAAGCCCTTCGTGCCGAAGATCGTCATCTCCCCCGTTGTCATGAACCGTCTTCGCACGGAGGATGCGCAGATTCTCGCCGAACTTCAGGCGAAGTTCAATACGAAGTTGACGTTCGTCTCCGAGCTTCATCGCCATCCTGAGGCCTATTCCATACTCGACGCGGAGTCCGGACAAGTGCTATACTCTTCCGGCGGTCCGACGACCACCATGTAACAAGGATCCCGACATGACAAAGAAAATCGCCATCTTCCTGATTCTCTGCGCGTCCTTCGCGCAGGCGCAACTCCTTGAGGCGCTCCTTTACGGGTCGGACGACGTCAAGGAGGCAGATAAGAAGACGATTCAGGATTTGACCGTCAGCGGCGACTACCTGTCGGCCAGCCGATCTACGGGCGAGCTGGTCGCCTCGGGCGGCGTCAAGGCCGTGGCAAGTCCCTACCGGTTTCAGGCAGACCGTATCAGCCGAAGCGCCGACGGGCGATACGAGTTCGGCGGCCATACGCTGATGACGACCTGCACGAACGAGGACTGCCGCCTCCACTGGTGCCTTTCCGGCGACTTCACGTATCGCGAGCGGCACTCGGTCACGGTCAAGGACGCGTGGGTGCGGATGTGGGACATACCGGTCTTGTGGGTCCCCTACTGGTACTATCCACTCAACACCGACTACGGCTTCCGCTTCATGCCCGGCTACACGTCCCGCTGGGGCGGCTACATCCTCACGGGATACGTCTACGACCTCATCAACGAGGGCAAGCCGGACAGCGCCTCCCTCGGCGGTTCCACCTACGCCGACTACCGTACGAAGAACGGCTTTGCGCTGGGGCAGACCATTCGCTGGAACCTAAAGGACTTCGGCATCGGCAAAATCAAGGCGTACAACGCCTGGGACATGAATTACGACCGCTATGAAGACCACTGGAACGACCGAAAGCACCGTTATCGGAACTGGGGCAGCGACGTCGACCGCGAGCGTTACCGCATCATGCTCGACCATGCGGCAGACTTCACTGAACGCGATTCCCTGCGCGTCCACGCCACCTACCTTTCGGACTCGTGGGTCCAGCGCGACTTCTTCGAGAAGGACGAGCGCGACGAGTCGATCCCCTCCAACGAGGCGGCCTACGAGCATCGCGAGAACAACTGGGCGGCCGGCGGATCCGTGTCCGGCCCGATCAACGATTTCTACGGCGGTACCGCCCGCCTGCCTGAAGGCTGGCTGGCGATTTCCCCGCAGCCGATCTGGGAGCTGCCGGTCAACTACGAGTCTCAAACGCGTGCCGGCTATCTCAACCGGGACTATGCGCGCTATCCGGGCGCGGCCGACCCCATGTTCCGCTACGTGCCCTACATCGGGCCTGACGGTCGCGGCGCCGACTATCAGGCGTTCCGGGCCGACACGGCGCACCGCGTGTCCGCGCCGTTCAAGCTGTGGGACGTGCTCGCCGTCGTGCCGCGCGCAACCTATCGCGGCACGTACTGGAGCGACAGCGGCGACGCGCGCGCGCTTCGCGACGAGGAGGGGCGCAGCATTGCTTCCGGCGATGCCATCTACCGCAATATCGCCGAGTTCGGATTTACGGCCAGCGCGCGAGGTACCGGTCAGATCGGCGAGCGTTGGCACCATGTCGTTGAACCATATCTCGACTATTCGTATCAGGCGGTCGAAACGTCCGGCGGCAGTTCCCGCCGTCCCTATGTCTTCGACAACTACGACGGCGCCACCGAATGGCTCGACCAGTTCGGATTCGAGGGGCGCGGCCTGCCCTACAACTGGCATGGCGTCCGGCCTGGCATCCGCAACTTCTTCCGGCTTGCGGACGAGAACGGCGTCTCGCGCACCGTCCTCGACACCGACCTCTACGCGGCCGTTCCATTCGAGGACTACAGCCGCTACGGCCGCAACGAGGGCGTCTGGCGCGGTTATCCAAAGGACAAGGACGATCCTCATTACAGCAAGACAGGCGATGTCGTGCCCGGCGCGCGCGTACGCCTGAATCCGACGAAGAAGACCTCTTTCGGCACACGCGTGGAATACGATACCGACGACGAGAAGGTCGCGTATGCCGATGTGTCCTTCAAGCATCTCGTGACGCGCGATTTCGACTGGTACGTGAGCTACATCGGGCGCGACCACCGCATCTGGGACTACGCGCCCTCTCCCTACGAGCGTTGGAACTGGGAGTATTCCAACCTGATCAAGGTAGGCTTCGAGCATCAGGTATGCGACCACTTCGCGTGGGCTCCCTACATCCGCTACGACTGCCGCATGAACGAACTCGACGAGGTCGGCTCGTGGTTCGACCTCATGACGGATTGCCTCGGCTTCCGTTTCCTCACGGCGTTCGAGGACACCTATACGCGCGTCGACGGCTCCAAGCGCCGCGCGGACGTGCGCGTGGGATTCTTCATCTATCTTCGCGCGCTCGGCCCAAGCACCATGCTCGACCTTGCCCGCTTCTAGCTTCTCCGTCTCGGACGGAGCTTCCCATGATCAAGCACAAATCGACCATGCGGTAAAAGAAAACCACGAAGCTTTTCTTGCCGACTCTTCCGGGCGGCGTCAGGCGATTCGCAGCAGATCCCAGAGCATGCGGGGTGCGTCGCGCAGGACGCGCAGAGAGCTGCGTTTCCCGCCATGCCAGGCGACAGGTGTCTCGACGACGCTTCCGCCCGCGCGGCGGACGCGTTTGATGAGTTCGACGTCGAACGCGAAGCGTTCGATTCGCTGCGTCTCGAAGACGGGGCGCATTTTCTCCATGCGGAACAGCTTGAAGCCGCATTGCGTGTCTTGGATATCGCGTACGCCTACAAGCCAGACGAGCGCATGGAACAGGCGCGAGAGGATGCGACGGCGAAGCGGCATGCCCGCGCGGCCGTAGCGGCTCCCGCATGTCATCCAGGCTTCGGCGTGCGGCGCGAGGCGGGCGAACTCCGTCAGAGGCGCGGAAAGATCCACGTCGCTCATCAGCACCCATTCCCCCTTCGCCGCCAATGCGCCCGCCCTGACAGCTGCTCCCTTGCCGCGATTGGCTGGCTGGCGAAGGACTTTGATTGGAAGAGTCGGAGAACCGTCTGCTTGGGAAATATCGAGCGGCGGCGCAGAGCCGTCGTCCACGAAGATCGCCTCGGCCAGCTCGAATCCGCAAGCCTTGGCGCACGCATCCAGTTCCCGGACATGCGCAACTGCCGCTCGCGCGAGGTCGGGCGCATTGTAGACCGGAATGACGAGCGAAAGCGTTTTCACGGTTCGAACCGCATCGAGGGATTGGCGCCCAACTTGCGAAAGACTTCGGGCAGAAGGTCGCCGAGATTGTCCAGTGGCCGCCACACGAATTCAATCCAGTCCTCTTGGGCGCGGACTTCGCCGTCAGCGAGCGAAAGCTCGTAGACGAGATTGATTTCGGCATGCGGCTTGCCGTGCTGGATGAAGGAATTCTCCACTACGCCGAGGAATGCTCCAGCCGTCGAATCAAGGCCGAGTTCCTCCTTGATCTCGCGCACGAGCGCCTGGCGCCCGGTCTCGCCAAACTCGATGTGCCCGCCTGGCAGGTAGGTCGTCTTGCCGCCTTTTGCCTTGCATAACAGCAACTTCCCGTCGACCGCGCACACCCCGCGCGCGATCACCTCGATCCCCGCCAGCTCGTACTCTCTCACGTTTCCCATTCTGCCCACCAACTAACCACTAGCTACCAATCACTAGCCACTATTGCTTTAGCCCCATCCACGGCGCAAGGCGTACGCTTCGAGCCTCGCGCGACTGGTGCGTGGCCCCCGGCAAACCTGCTTCAAGTGCCGACAGGCGGGACAGCAGCGCCTGTTGTGCGGCGGCATGCTGCTGACGTTCCTCTTCCGACTTCTGCCGTTCGTCGACCAGCTCTTTCTCGCGGAGCTGGAGTTTCTCGCGCGTTTCTTGGAGCTGACGATAGACGGCTGTCAGATCGCCCGTCTGTTGTTGAAGTCGTTTGACTTCCGTATCGCGCTCGCGCAACTTGAGGGACAGGTCTCGAATCTTTTGCTCGCTGTCGAGCATCGTCCGTTCCTGCAAGATACGCAAGGCGTCCAGCTCCTGCCGCAACTGGGTGGTTCTCGGATCGTCTGGATGCGCCAGAAGCGCGCGCCGCGTCATGTCCTCCGCGTCCGTGCCGATGCGCCTCAATATTTCCTGCCGTCGAGCCAGCAGCCGTTCAGTCCGTTTCCGGCGATATTGGCGCAACGCCTCCGCTTCGCGGTTTTCCTCTTCGAGTGCCGTTGAAAGTTCGTCGGCCTCTTCCTTCATGAGCGCGTAGACTGCGGCCTGCGCGTCTGCGGCCAGGCGAGCCGTGGGTGGCAGGCGCTTGATTTCGTCCGACAGCGAGAGTATCTTTGCCTCGTATTCGGCTTCGTTGGCGCGCGCCGCCGAGACGGCTTCTTGGGCCTTGGCGATCTCGCTGTCCTTGGCTGCCAGCTCTGAATCTTTTTGCGATTCGAGCGCGCGTAGGGACTTCTCGCTTTCGGCCCGTACGGCGGCCAGTTCGGAATCCTTTGCCACGAGGGCCGAGTTGCGTTCGGCAAGCGCCGTGTCTTTTGCCGCCAGCGCACTGTCCTTGGCTGCCAGCTCGGAGTCTTTCGCCTCGAGCGCGGAGGCGCGCTCGGCCAGCTCGGAATTGCGTTCGGCGAGGACGGAATCTTTGGCGGCAAGAAGCTTCTGCGCCTCGGCCAGCTCGCTACGAATGGCCTTGGCGTCCTCGCGCATCTGCTTGATCTTCGCCTCCAGGCGGGTGTTTAGCTCCCTGAGCGATTGAAGTTCCGACGAGTCGTCAAGGCGGTCTTGCGGCGGCGTGGGAACTTTTGGGGCACTGACGTCATGAGTGGCCGCAGGCTCCATATTGGCGGCGGCAGGAACGCTTGGCGCGTCGATGGCCTGTTCCGAGAAGGCAGGCCGCACCTCCACCAGCTTGCTGCCGCGCGGCAAGCGTCCGCTCGCAAGCAGTGCCTGCGCCGCGTGCTTGTTGAAAGGACCGCGCGGCTGGCCGTCGCCGATGTCGATTGACCAGCGCATGTCAAGGAACGGTATCTCCGTCGCCGGACGCCAGGTCTCTCCGTCCTCGGAAATGTCCTGCCCCGGCTGGATGCGTCCCATCCGTGCCCATTCGAGCAGGCGCTCTTTCGTTTCTGGACCGAATGTCTCGTCCTGTGTCCGCAGATACCACTGGTTTTTCATGGCCGTCACTTTTTGATCTTGAAGAATTTCTTCGCGTGGAGCGGACCCATGCGCGCCAACTCCTGCTGGGCGCGCCGTTCGAGATCGGCCAGCGCCGACGCATTTCCGAAGTCGAACGCTTGTCGTGCCACGGGAGGCGGCATCTCGTCAGTCACGATCTCGGGCTCGACGACTTCGGTCGACCATTCGCGCGCGTGCGGCGCCTGACGGTCTTCCATTTCCCGTTTCAGTTCCGAGACCTCGTCCTTGAACCGCTCGATCTCGGCCTGCAGCTGCCGCACCTCGGCGTCACGCGCCGCAAGTTCCAGTTCCGCGCGCGCACGGTCGCCCTCCTTCTGCGCCACGGCTTTTGTCAGCTCGGCGATCTGGCCTTCCCGCTGCGCGAGCGCCGCGACGTCGGCCGCGATGCGTTCGTCGCGTTGCGCGATGGTCTTCTGCGCGGCGGCCAGCTGCAAGTCTTTCTTGCCGGAAAGCTTTTGCGCCTCGACAAAGACTTTCTCGCGCCGGGCGAGTTCGGCGTCCTTGGCGGCAAGCGCGCCTTCAAGCGCATGCAGGCGTTCGGCGCCAGCCCCGCGGTCGTCTTGGAAGAAGCGGGCTTCGCGAGAGAGCGAGCCTGCCTTCTTGAGGTCGTCCAGTACCGTTCGGTGCGTCGGCCCGTAGAACTGGCCCGGCTCGTTCTCCACCACCCAGTTCATTTCCAGCTCCGGCTTCAACGGCGCCAGCATCCAGTTCTTGAGGTCGGACGAAATGCCCGCGAGCGGCTCGATGCGTCCGTCCTTGACCCATCCCTTGAGCGTCTCAAGGTCGATCGGGCCGAACACCTTGCCCGCAGTATTCTTGACATACCACTTTTCCATAGGCAATATTGTAGCATAATCAGTTGGCCGCCGCTTGACGGAATTCGACGCGGCGGAGAAATCTTATCTGGAGGTAGGTGAAGCCGATAAGCGCCACGCCGAGGAACCAGGCCATCGTTGTGGCCGTGGAGAAGCGCAGGTTGTTGTAGGCCTCCTTCCAGATCGCGAGCGAAAGGACGCTCGTTGCGTCGCCCGGTCCGCCGAACGTGAGGAGGAAGATGGATCCCATTCCCTGAAACGCCGCGATAAACGCGCCGACGAAGTTGATGACCATGAGCGGCATCAGTTGCGGAAGGGTGACGTGGCGGAATCGGCCGATGATTCCTGCGCCGTCGATCGCCGCCGCCTCGTAGTAGTCGGGCGGCAGGCTGCCGAGCGCCGCCACGTAGATGAGGCTCGCCATGCCCGCGCCTGCCCACACGCCCGGCAGGATGCAGCATGTCATCGCCCATGCGGGATCCTGCAGCCATGCGTGCCGGCCGATTCCGAAGAACGCGAGCAGCTGGTTCAGCATCCCGTTCTCCGTGGGGTCGAACATCATCTTCCAAAGCAGCATGATCACGAGCGCGCTTGTAAGGTGCGGCAGGAAATAGATCGTGCGGAAGAATATCTTCCCGCGCGGAATCTCCGTCAACAGGAGCGCCAGCACGACGGGCGTCACGAACCCGAGCGCCAGCGTGATGCCCACGTACTGCAGCGTACGCCCCCACGCCTTCCAGAAGCCGGGGTCGGATGCCACGCGGATGAAGTTGTCCAGCCCCTGCCATGCCCCGCTTCCCACGATCCGATAGTCCTGAAACGCCATTACCGCTCCTCGGATAAGGGGCCAGTAGCTCCAGAGCGCGATGGAGGCGAGCGCCGGCAACAGGAACAGCCAGGGAAGTGAAGCGTGAAGAGTAAAGGGTGAAGAGTGTTTGTTTCTTGTCGGCCGTCCGTCGACGCTTTTCGTACGTTCTCGCCGCGCATTAAGCACCAGGCACAAGGCAACAAGCGCTGATATCAGCACGATGCCGACGATGACGCGCGCGAGCGGACGTTTCTGCTCGATTCCGCGCTTGTCCGCGTCGAACATCAGGCCCCGGTTCGCGTCTTCCGTGATCGACTTCAGCGCGGCGCGATAGTCGAAGTCTTTCCCCGCGTCGCTCAGCAGGATGCCAAGAAACCGACGGCTCACCAGGTCGCTCGCCCCCTGCCAGAAACCGACGGACGGTTCCGTCACGGCCCGGATGCGCCCCGCTTCCAGGTCGTCGTACATCTTGCGGATGCCTGGCGGGACCTCGGCCAGATGCTCCGTGAATCCGAGCCGTTTCAGGTCGGACGGCAGGCACCACCGCGCGCGTCCCTCCGCCACGTTCTTCCGCACGGTTTCATCGTAGACGGCGGGAGACGTCAGCTCGTTCACGCACGCCCACACGTCGTCGCGCTCGTTCTTCGGCCTGCGCCCCACGCCCTCCGTGAGCGCGTAGAAGTGCTTGTGCGCCTGCAGGACGGGACGGCAGGTCTCGTCCGCCGCCGGGAACGGCATGAGGCCGATCTGCTCCGCAGGGAAGTTCAGGCTTTCTGTGAGATATGTCACCAGGTCCTCGCCGCCGAAGACGCTTACGATTTCGCCTTGGACGAAGAGGTCCGCGATTTCGTTCGAGAGTGAGAGCTGCGGAAGTGCGCGCACCACGCCGTTCGTGATGAGCGAGTGCAGGAAGTCCGCCGCCCTTATGCACTCCGGCGAATCGAAGCACGCCTCCCACGAATCACGATTCGCTATTCGTTCTTCGCTCTTCGCTCTCACCACGTCTCCCCCCGCAGCGCCCACCCATGGCAGGAAGCCCCACGGACGGTTCTCGATGCCGAACGCACGCTGCCCGCGCGGAAGCGTTGCGCCCGCGATCGCCTTGTCGCGGAAGGTAAGCCGTCCGCACCAGTCGGCGAACTCGCGCCACGTGCGTGGCGGCGCTTCCGGGTCGAGGCCGGCGGCCTTCACCAAATCCTTGCGATAGACGATGCCGTAGTAGGCGAAACCCGGCGTTGGCACCGCGTACACCTTGCCGTCCTTCGTCGCCACGTCGCGCCAGAGCCGCGGCACGTCCTTCCAGCCCGGCCACTTCGCCTCAGCGTCGGAGAGCGTCCCGTCGCCGTCCGCGTCCTCGCCCAGCCATTCGTTGAGGGGGTAGCAGAATCCCTCCTCCATGTCGTGCCGGAGGATGTGGAACCAGGCCTTGTAGACGTCTGGCGCGGTACCGCCCGCGAGCGCGAGCATGAATGTGGCGCGTCCGCCCGCGCCGGGCAGCGTCAGCCCGCCCCATTGGAACGGGCGGATCTCGGGACGCTTGGCCGTGAACGAGAGGATCTGCTTCGTCGCCGGGTCTTCCGGATGATCCGGCCGATAGCACATCAGGAACGTCACGTCCGTCGCAAGTGCGGCGGACGCGGCGCACACGGCGGAAAGAAGGGACGTGATGGCGCGAATTGTCCTCATGCCCGCATTATATCACATCCAGCTTGTGCCACGCCGTCAGGATGTTCTATTCTTTTATGCAACGCAGTTGTACCCGTCATGTACGGCTGTCGTGGGATGTGAATGCCGCTGGCTGGTTGATGGGATGTGTCGATTATAGGATGATATCGTCCGTAAGAGATACAGGAAATTTTTCATCGCGCAAAATGCTTTCTGGACCTAAAAGAGTCCGTTTTTGCTGCAGTAGCGCCTTGATTTTCCTCGCGCCCTTGCGATGGGAGACGAGAGGGAGCTATTTCAGCAGCACCGAGACGCGTTCAGGGAACTTGCGGTAGTCGTCGATGGCGATGTAGTCCATCCCCTTGATGCGCACGTGCGAGTCGCCGCCGCCGTCGTCGAAGTCGTCGCCGATGAAGATGATTTCGTCGCGCGCGTAGCCGTGTTCCTTCGCGTAGGCCATGATGCAGTCGTACTTGTTGTACTGCGGGCCGGCGAAGTCGAACGACGAGCTGCCGCCAATGTAGACGGAGAAGTCCTTGAAGATCTTGCAGACCTCGGGGTACATTGCGCGGCGCTTCTTGCGGTCGGGGTCGAACTTGATCTTCATTTCGGCGGGCGGCGTCGTGCCCAGCAGGCCGAACGTCACCATGCCGGACGCGTGAAACTCCACGGAGTTGCCCCAGTAGTTCGTGTAGCCGTACTTCTGGCGCAGGTAGTCGGTCTTCTCCTTAAAGAAGGCGCGGTCCACCTCGTTCGTCACCTGCCGCACGATGGTGAACTTCCCGTCGATCATCTTCGACTCCTGCATGCCGTAGTTGGCGAGGATGTCGATCGGGTAGTTCCCCATCTGCTTGTAGATGCGCGGCGCGTTGCCGGCACCGACCATGATGCACTTGTAGCGCTTCTCCAGCTCGCGAAGCGCGGCTAGGTTTTCCGGGGGCGGAATCGAGCGGTGCTGACACAAGGTTGCGTCGAGATCGAGGCACACGAGCCGCTTTTTCGCGTGCTTCTGCACGAGCGCGGGGGCGGTCTTTTCGAGGCCTGGACAGGCCTCGCGCGGGCCACAGGGGCCGATGACTTCGAAGCAGCCGGCGACCGTAGCCAGCATGCCTGTCATCAGGAGTCTCATGAAATCTGTTTTTCGCATGTCAACCTCGCTTGTCTTTTCTGTATTGCGGAGAAATTGGCCATATTATACAACATCCTCGTCGCGTTCTCAACCGAAGGGCATCTGCGTAGTTCGCCGCATGATCCTCCGCCTCCATTCGTTCCTTCCGCATTCTCCCTTTGTGTCCCTCTGGCTCTCCATCGGGCGAGTCAAGCGACTTCCCGAGGCGAGCGTCGTAAGCGACTCTTGAGGCGAGCATCGTTCTCACGGCCGGGTCACCCCACGCCCGTCGGTCACACGGCATCTCTTCAGCGCCCCTCCAACGTCTTTCCCGTGTCTCTCCAGCGTCCCTCGAATGTCCTTCCTGTGTCTCTCCATCGCCCCTCGAATGTCCTTCCTGTGGCCCCCCCCCATCCTTCCTGCCAAAGGTATCGGCTACCCGACCTCCCGTTTTCGTACCAGCCGCCGCCACCACCTCGATTTCATACGCGCCGTAATCTCATTCTCGTACTTCGCC
>CAMNLN010000008.1 GCA_946543025.1 uncultured Verrucomicrobiota bacterium | reverse complement strand
TATTTGCAGGCGTGCGCCACACTTTCGCGCTCAAAAAATGGGTAAACTCCAGCATCTTCAGAAAGAGAAAAAACATGAAAAATACGATGACCATGCTTTTTGCCGCAGTCGCAGCGCTCGTCTGCTTCGCGGGCACGGAAGCGCTCGACAATGCATGGCTGAAAGGAACCACTGACAAATCCCCAATTTCCTACAAAGCGGGCGAAACCATGGTCTTCACCATCGAGCCGCAAGGAATCAAGGGCGAAATCCCCGCAGGCGAATACTTCCTCAAGTGGGAGCGCAGCGGCGACGACGGCGTCTCGGAGAACGGCCGCGAGCCATTTACGGGCAAGCCGTTCGTGTACAAGACGAGCATCGCGAAGTCGGGGTTCGTGCGTCTCTTTGCCGTGGTCGTCGACGCCGCAGGCAAGCCGTTCAGAAGGAGTGTCAAGGATTTCGCCGGCGCCCCCTCGACGCCGGAGGGCAAGCGTGCCATGAAGAAGTTAAGAAAGCAGAAGAAGGGCCTCTTCTTCGACGGCGGCGCGGGAGCGGACATCGATACGCTCCGCCAAGGCGCGCCCGAGCCTGCGGACTTCGATGCGTTCTGGACGCGGCAGAAGGCGGAGCTCGCCAAGGTGCCGTTCAACGCGAAGCGCGTGGAGGTGCCGTGCGCCAATCCCGACATCCGGCTCTACGCGGTATCGGTCGACTGCACGGGGGGGATGCCCGTCACCGGCTACCTCTCGATCCCCAAGGCCGCCGAAAATGGGAAAAAGTACGGCATCCATATCGGGACGTTCGGCTACGGCGTAGGCGAGCAGTTCCCGCCGAGGCATCCCGGAACCGACGAGATTCTGTTCAAGATCAACGCGCATGGATTCCTTCTGCGCGAATTCGGCGGGACGGACGAGTACTACCGGACCTACGGCGACAAGATCAAGTCGAACGGCTATACCTATGCCTTCGATCCGCAGCAGAACTCCAATCCCGAGACCGCCTACTTCCGCGGCATGATCCTGCGCCTCATCCGCGCCATCCAGTACCTGAAGTCCTGCACGGAGTGGGACGGCAAGGACCTGGTGGTCTCCGGTGGCAGCCAGGGCGGAGCGTTCGCGATCTGGGGGGCAGGTTGCGGAGAGGGTGTGACGCGCGTCTACAGCACCGTGACCGGTTTCTGCGACATGGGCGCGGAGCTTGCCGGACGTCTGCGCGGGCCGTGGCCGCGGATCAAGTTCGTTGAGGCGCTTGGCTACTTCGACAGTGTCAACTTCGCGAAGCGCATCCCCTCCACCTGCCGCGTCGATATTCCGCGCGCGGGGCTCGGCGACTACACGTGCCAGCCCTCGGGCATCGCGATCCTCTGGAACAACCTCACGTGCCCGAAGTCGATTCTCTGGATGCAGGGTTCCGAGCACGGCTACATCCCGCCGGCCTACGAGGGACGCGACACCATCCGCCGCAGTTCGTGTCCGTAAGGGAATGGAGCCTTGTCCCACACGCCCCACGATACACTTGTATTAGGGCGCCGTAACCGCGGCCCTCACAGCACGGCCTTCAGTACGGCCACGACCCTGAACGCACCCTCCTCGTTACCGTCAATCTCAATCGGTTCGTATTCGCGGTTGAATGGCAAGAGCGTCTCTTCTTTCTCTCGTTGAATCTTGCTTTTCGAATCCATTTCACCCCGTCATTCGTAAGGTGAAACATGTCGTGGTATTTCGGGGGAACACGGGCTATCGGAAAACGGACGTTCCAAGTTTAACTTTTCAACAGCTCGCGCACGTAGTTCGGCAAGGCGAACGCGCCGCGGTGAAGCTCCGTGTTGTAGTAGCGCGTGGTGATGCCCAGCTTTTCCCAGCGGACGGCGTCAAGATCGCGCACGGGGTCGTACTTCAGCGACGCGAACCCGAAGAGCCAATGCCCCGAAGGATAGCTGGGGATGTGGCACTGGTAGACGGTGGAGACGGGAAACTCGATCGCGATGTGCTGGTGGGCGTTCTTGACGCTCGTCTGGTGGGCGGCGTAGAACGGCGACTCGTGCTGGTTGATGAGGATGCCGTCGTCCTTCAGCGCGTTGCAGCAGTTGCCGTAGAACTCGCGGGTGAAGAGTCCCTCCGCCGGGCCGTACGGGTCGGGACAGTCCACGATGATGAGGTCGTAGGCGTCTTTCTTCGCGCGGACGAACCGAAGCCCTTCCTCGAAATGCATCCTGACGCGCGGATCGCGCAGCTTGCAGGCGGTGAACGGCAGGTGGATGCTCGCGAGGGTGACGACCTCCTTGTCGCTCTCCACGAGGTCGATCTCCTTGATGCCGGGATACTTCACGAGCTCGCGCACCGTCCCGCCGTCGCCGCCGCCCACCACGAGCACGCTCTCCACGTGCGGATGGACCGCCATCGGCACGTGCGTCATCATCTCGTGGTAGATGTACTCGTCCTTCTCGGTGATCATCAGATCGCCGTCGAGGACCAGGACGCGGCCGAAGCCGTAGGTGTCGAGAATGTCAATCTGCTGGATCTCGCTCCTGTGCGACGCCAGCTGCTTCTTCACCTTGATGGAGAAGTTCACGTCCTCGGTGTGCTTGTCTGTGTACCAAAGTTCCATGATAGTGACTAGTAGTTAGTGGCTAGTGGCTAGTGATTGGTGGACTGACCTTGATGCTCTCACGCGACGACCTGGATGTTGTCGATGTTCATGTCCTGCGGGCCGGTCATGAAGCAGCCCTTGGCCTTGGCGAACTCGATGTGCTCGAGGATATCGGGCGTGACGCGCTCGCCCGGCGCGAGAATCGGGATGCCGGGCGGGTAGCTCATCACGAACTCGCCCGCGATGCGGCCGAGCGAGTCGCGCAACGGCACGGTCGTCTTCTTCGCGTAGAAGGCCGCCTCGGGCGACATGGCCACGTCCGGATCGATGTATTCGTGGTCGAAGAGGCCCACGGGGTCCTTGCGGTGGAGGCGCTTGATCTCGGCGAGCGCGGAGATGAGGCGCTCCACGTCCATCCGCCGGTCGCCGGCGGAGAGGATGGCGAGGACGTTGCCGATGTCGCCGAACTCGATCTGGATGCCGTAGTCGTCGCGCAGAAGGTCGTACACCTCGATGCCCGCGAGGCCGATATCGCGCGTGTGGACGGAGAGCTTCGTAAGGTCGAACGCGAAGCACGTGTCGCCGTTCGCGATCTCGGGGCCAAAGGCGTAGTAGCCGCCAAGGCGGTTGATCTCGTCGCGCGCATACTCGGCGAAGGCGATCGTCTTGCCGAACGCCTCGCGGCCGTGGAAGTAGAGGTGCCGCCGCGCGAGGTCGAGCGAACTGAGGAGCAGGTAGTTGGCGCTCGTGGACTGCGTGAGCGTGATGATCTGCCGCACGTAGTCGGGGTTCACCGAGTCGTTGCAGAGGAGGATGGAACTCTGCGTGAGGCTGCCGCCCGTCTTGTGGAGCGAGGCGGCAGCCATGTCGCAGCCCGCCGCCATGCCCGAGACAGGCAGCTTGTCGTGGAAATAGAAATGCGTGCCGTGCGCCTCGTCAGCCAGCACCTTCATTCCGGCGGCATGGGCCACGGAGACGATCGTCTCGAGGTCCGAGCAGACGCCGTAATAAGTAGGGTTGTTCACCAGCACGGCCTTCGCGTCCGGGTTCTCCTCGATGGCATGTTGCACGTCCGCCACGCCCATGCCGAGCGGGATGCCGAGGCGCGCGTCGCGGCCAGGATTGATGTAGACCGGCAGCGCGCCGTTCACGACGAGCGCGTTGATCGCGCTTCGGTGGACGTTGCGCGGCAGGATGATCTTCTCGCCTCGCCCGCACGTGGCCCAGATCATGGTTTGCACGGCGGACGTGGTGCCGTTCACCATGAAGAAGGCGTTGTCCGCGCCGAACGCCTCGGCGGCCAGCTCCTGCGCCGCCTTGATGACGGAGACGGGATGCCCGAGGTTGTCGAGGGACTTCATCGAGTTGACGTCCAGCGACATGCAGAGCTTGCCGAAGTAGTCCGGCAGTTCGGGATTCATGCGCCCGCCCTTGTGGCCGGGCACGTCAAAGTGCGCCAAGCGGTTGATTCGCTGGGCGTTCAGCGCCTCGGCGAGAGGCGTTGCTTGCTGAGACAGGCGAGACAACTCATATGCCCTCCTAGCAAGTTGATCCGTAGAGACGTCGCTTCCCGTCGTGCACCCGCACGTGGAGAGTCGCCTTGTCCGGAACGAGCGGCGCGTAGGTTATCAAACCGCCCCCCGGCTGTCAAGCGGCTGCGGCGTTCCCCATGGCACCTGCGCTTTTTGGTATAATTGTCGGCGAACCAAGGAGCACAGCATGTCAAGAATCGAAGAAGCGTTGAAGACGGCCTGCGACACGCAGGCGTGCGTGATCGGCGAGAACATTCTCGGACAGACGCCGGCCCTCGTGCGGGAGCACTTCCCGGCGGCGACGCGCGCGCTGGTGGTGGCGGACCCGCGCACGTGGGCGGCGGCGGGCGAGCAGGTGGCGGCCCTCCTCGCGGAGGCGGGCGTCTCGTCAGAACGCTACATCCTGGAACCGGACGGCAAGATGTTCCACGCGGACTACCGTTACGCAGTGGAGGTGCGCGAGGCGTTGACTGCGGCCGGCGCCCAGAAAGGCGACCTTGTGCCCGTGGCGGCAGGCTCAGGCGTGGTGAACGACCTTGTAAAACTCGCCTCAGGAGACCTCAAGGTGCCGTACCTCGTCTGTGCCACGGCCGCGAGCGTGGACGGCTACTCGAGCTTCGGCGCGGCGATCCGTTCGCCCGAGGGCGCCAAGAAAACATACGCTTGTCCCGCGCCGCGCGCCATCGTGGCCGACCTCGCCGTGATGCGCACCGCCCCGAAGTGGATGGCCGCCAGCGGCTTCGCCGATCTGCTCGCAAAGGTGCCCGCAGGCGCGGACTGGATCCTCGCCTACGAGCTGGGCGCGTGCGCGTGGCACGATCGCGCGTGGCATACCGTGCAGGACGGTCTGCCAGACGCGCTCGCCAACCCGGAGGGTGTGGCGGCGATGGAGACGGAGCCGATGCGCAAGTTCGTCGAGGGCCTCATGCTCGGCGGCTTCGCGATGCAGGACATGCAGAGTTCGCGTCCCGCATCCGGCGCGGAGCACATGTTCAGCCACATCCTCGAGATGCGCGACCACACGTACAAGGGCGACATCGTACCGCACGGCATCCAGGTGGGCGTGTACACGCACTTCATGACGAAGTTCTTCGAGCAGATCCTTGCCTTCGACTACACGAAACTCGACGTGGACGCGTGCGTAGCCGCCTGGCCCGACTGGCCGACAGAGGAGGCGCTCGCCCGCAAGCTCTTCGCAGGCACGAAGTTCCCCGACGTGGGCGTGACCTCCACGAAGGCGAAATACCTCGACAAGGACGGCCTGCGCGCGCAGCTCACGATCGCGAAGACGCGTTGGCCCGAAATCAAGGTCCGCCTCGAGAAGCAGCTCCTGCCGTCCGCCGAGGTGGCGCGCAGGCTGCGCGTCGTCGGCGCGCCGGTCTATCCCGAGGAGATCGGAACCACGCGCGAGGACTCGTGCGCGAACGTGATCGTGGCCGCACACATGCGCGACCGCTACAATTCGCTCGACTTCACCTACCGCACCGGCCAGATGGACGCATTCGCGCGGGCGGCCTTCGGACTTTAAAGGAGAAACACATGTCATTTGAACTGCACAAGAAGAAGGCGTTTGTCTGCGATCTGGACGGAACGCTGTTCATGGGCCCCAACCCGATCGCGCCGGCCGTCAAGTTCGTGATCGACAACACGAACAGCGGGCGTTTCGCATTCTACTATCTCACGAACAATACGTCGAAGTGCCCCGAGGAATACATGAAAAAGATCGCGGGCGCGGCGATTCCCGTCGTTCCCGAACAGATCCTCACGCCGCTTATTACGCTCGAGGCTTATATCCGGGAAAAAGGATACAAGTCGGTCTATCTCATCTCCAGCGAGAAGGTGAAGTCGCACATGGCGGAACGTCTGGCCGACGCGGGCGTGTCGCTCGACTACGATCCCGAGCGCAACGAACTGATCGCGCTCACCTACGACAAGGAGCTGACGTACGCGAAGCTGGCGGATGCGACGAGCCTCTGGAACATGCGGAACTGCCCGCCCAGCCCGATGTGCCCCGTCCGCACGAAGAACCAGGAGCCCGTCGACTTTGTGGCGACGCATCCCGACAACTGCTGCCCGAGCGAGCGCGGCCCGATCCCCGACATCGGCGGGATGATGAAGTTCCTGGAGATCACGAACGGCATGAAGCCGAGCCACGTGTTCGGCAAGCCGTCGCCGACGCTCCTCGCGCCCGTGCTCGCGAAGTTCAAGCCGGAGGAGATCGCCGTGGTGGGCGATCGGCTCTACACGGACAAGGCGATCGCGGACAACGCGGGCGTCGATTTCGTGTGCGTCCTCTCCGGCGAGACGACGCCCGCCGACCTGCAGAAGTACACGGGTACGCCGCCGTCCGTCGTGGTCGAAACCTTCGATCACGTGCAGGACCATCCCTAGGCGCGGAACCGGGCGCTACCGCTGCAACTCTTTGAAATAGGCCTCGATCGCGTCGGCTTTCGTCGTCTCGCGCACGGCGCGTACGCCCAGCGCCCTCACGTCGCGGATCCAGTTCTCCACAGCCTCCGCGCGCGTCTGCGGACGCGTCCATGGCAGGTACTTCCGTTCGGCGAGGCTACGTAGCGCGTCGTAGTGCAGGAGCAGAAGATGGTCGACCGACAACCGCTCGCGGCGGACGCGGGAAGCGTACGGCTCGCCTTCCTTCTCCGCCGCCGCCACGGCGGCGTCCATGATCCGCGTCACCTCCAGCTTCTCCATCCCGCCAAGGAATGGCGCGCTCTTGTGGTAGCAGCCTACGGGCTTCTTCGTCTCCCTCGGCCCGTCCTCCACGCGCGCGATGAACCTGGCGAGGTGCGGTGCCGCCGTCTTGCCGTAGTAGCCCGCGAGAAACTCGTCCACAAGACGCTTTTCGTCGTCGTCGGGATTCCACAGGAGGTGCGCGGCGAGATAGTGGCGGAGCGTGGCGAACGACCCGGCGGAGCAGAGCGCGTCGCCCTGCTCGAACACGCCCACGGCCCCGTTCGCCGCGAACAGGCGGATGTTGGGCGCGATGGACGCGATATTCGGGTGCGGCATCATGTAGCTCGTGAAGTTCGCAAGGTAGTCCCAGATGAAGAGGTTGCCGCCGGCCACGCGTCGCCAGTCGGCGAGGTCCTTCGCGAACGCCGCGTTCTTCGGCGCGGAGGCATCGGCGAGCGGCCGCGCAAAGTCGCACTCGATGTCGCAAAGGCGCACCACCACGTTGTGACGCGGCCGCGTCTTCGTCGGCGCCTTGCGCGTGAACTGGTAGGCGAAGGTGTCGATGCGCACGTGCGGGAACTCCTTTTCCACCGCCTCGGCTACCTCGTTCGCGAAGCGCAGGTACGGACCGGACGCCGCTCCGCCGTCCTCGTCCATCATCGCCTTGCACGCCGCACACTGGCAATAGCCGCGCCAGTCGTTCTGCGATACCTGGATGAAGTCCACGGACGAATCCTCGCGAAGTCGCTTCAACGTCTCGCTGACATACTCGGCCTTCATCGCCTTGTTGGCGAGGCAGAGCTGCTTCGGTTGACGCGTACCGTCGATAAGCGAATACCATTCCGGATGCACGGTGAAATACGTGTTGGTCGGCAGAACCTCGAAAAAGGAATGGTATGCGCTGCGGCGACCCTTGAAGAAGTAGAGGCGGTGGTTGCCGCCCATCTCGGGCGGAATGAACGTCATCTCGGAGAGCATGAAGCGCGTGAGCGAAGAGAAGTTGCCCTTTGAACGCACCTTGAAGAGCGGATCGAACCCGTCGAGGTAGTATGTCTCGCGATATTTGAATTGCGGCGCATAGTCGAGCGCAATGTTGCCGGCCGGGACCTGATCGAGCTTCGGATAGGTCGCGGCGCCGGAAGTCCACCACCGTACGCCGCACCATTTCTCAAGATAGAGGTCTACCGCATAGAATGGCGCGCGCGCCGGATCTCCGTCCATCACCACGCCGTCCGGGACTGACTTGAGGAACACGCCGTCCACGGGCCACGACTTCTCGCCGCGCGCGGCCCTCGCCGCCCGCGTTGCGCCTACGAACAGCCGGGTGCCGTTCGTCGCATCCTTTTCGGACACGATCGTCGGCCGCGCGCCGAGGCACTTCGCCAGCTCGCCCGCCAGCTCGTTGGCGGCAGACCGTTCGACGGCGGTCGGCGAATCGGGCAGCACCACGACGGGCATCCCGGGCGCGCCGCACGCCGCCAACGCCATCATCCCGATGCTTGCCGCCAGCCAAAACATCCGTCTGATCTCCCGAAAGTACGTTGCAGTATCGTCGATCATCTTTCTAGCTTTCGCCTGTGCCATTTGACGGCAGTCTACCAAATCCTCCTCCCGCTGACAAGCAACACGATCCGCCCGAAATCTGCTATACTTTTCACAGCTCATCCGAAAGGTGGGGGCCGCACGGTCTGGCGACGAGAACCGACGTCGGGAGCGAGAAGACAGAGCCGCGACACACATCTTTTTGTTAGTAAATCTGAAGAGAAAAGAACATCTAGCATGAACAGCGAAACTTTGATCCTTGCAGGCACGGCGGCAGTCATGCTGCTTTTTGCCGCAGCATTTCTTTTTACGCTTGTTCTATTTCTGCGCGCAAAAAAAACCGCTCATGAAAACGACAGCGAAATCGCCCGGCTTCAGGGCGAACTTGAAAATGCGAAGAAAATGTCTGCGGCTCAAGAGGAGTATCACGCACATAGGCTTGATGACAAAGACGAGGCTTGTCGGCAGCTTATTGCGAGCAAGGAAGAAGCTTTCGCCCAGGCATTGTCGGACAAGATGACGTCTTACGAGAAACTATTACACGAAAAAGACAAGGCATGCGCAGCCGCCATCGCCGAAAAGGAAAAGGCGTGCGCAGCAATCGTAGGCGAGAAAGACACGGCACTCGCGCGCAAAGACGTCGACTGCAAGAAGATAATTGACGAGAAAAACGCCGAAATCGCAAAATTCCTTCAAGAAAAGGAAAAATCGTTTGCGGCGGCCGTCGAAACCTTGAAAGAGCAATTTGCCAACATCGCGGTTTCCCAGATGAAAGCGCAGAGCGAGGGTCTGTCGAAGTCGAATCTCACGAACTTGGATGCCCTCCTCTCGCCGTTGCGCGATCAGGTGAAACTCTTGCAGGATTTGGCGAACAAGGCCCAGAAGGAATCGCAATCCCTTGGCGTCAGCATGTCCAAGGACGTGTTGGACATAGGAAAGATTGCCCAAAGTCTCCAACATGTGGCGAATGCCCTGACATCCAACACGCGCTTCCAGGGGCGCAAGGGCGAGGACATTCTCGCCGAAAAACTGCGTCAGGCCGGGCTGGAGGAAAACGTCAACTTTTTCCTCCAGCAAGGAACGGATTCCGACCGGCCGGACGTACAGGTGTGCGATACCGAGAATCGCTGGCTGATCATTGACAGCAAAGTGAGTCTTACGGCTTACATGGAGTACATGGAAGCCACGGACGAGACGTCAAAGGCCGCGAAGCTCGCGCAACACGTGGCGAGCGTCCGCCAGAAGATCGACCAGCTTGCAAGGAAAAAGTATCCGATGGTCCTTGCGGCCGAAAACAAAGACCGCAACTACTTGCCGGTTACGGCGATGTTCGTTCCGTATGAGGCTCCGTTGATGGAAGCGCTCAAAGCCGAGCCGTCCCTTTGGCAGCACGCGGCAGAGAACAACGTCATTCTGATTACGCCGCTCACGTTGCTCGCATACCTTCGCCTGGTCTATCTCGCCTGGCAACATGAGAAGGAAGCCCGCAATCAGCAGGAAATTGTCGATACGGCACGCGAACTGCTCGCTCGCATGAACACCTTCCTGAAGACGTTCGAGGACATCGGCCGCGCCATTGAAACGCTGGAGGAAAATTATACAAAGGCCAAGGGTTCTCTCGTGGACGCGCCTCATGCGCATACCATCGCCAAGTCGGCGCGAAAACTGATCGAACTCCATGTCAGGCTTGAAAACAAAAAGGGAAAGAAGCTTGAGAAAGCCGAATGCCTCAGGGATTCCGACGATGCCATCCCCCAGATCGCACAAGAACAGGCTCTTGACGGCACAGGATGCCGTAATGGCTGAACAAGACGTGCCTGAGGACACAAATCGCACGTTCGGCCATCCCGCCATCACGCCGGTCAGCAGGCGTGCCGCGCCACGGGCGAAGATTTGGTATAATATTCGCCACACATGAAAGACATTTTTCTGGTTCTTGTCACGGTACTGGGCGGCCTCGGCGTATTTCTCCTGGGCATGAAGCACCTTTCCGAGGGTTTGCAAGCCGTCGCGGGACGCGAACTGCGGAGGTTCATGGCCTTGGCCACGACGCATCGCGCCGCCGGCGTCGGCACGGGCATCGTTTCGACCATCCTTGTGCAGTCGTCCTCCATCATCACCGTCATGCTCGTGGGGTTCGTCTCGTCAGGACTGATGTCGCTCCAGCAGGCGATCAACGTAATCATCGGCGCGAACGTGGGCACCACGGCAACGGTATGGATCGTCGCGTTCGCGCCCGACCCGCAGATACTCGGCCTCGTGGGGCTGGGACTGGGCGGCATGATGTACTTCTTCCTGCGCGGCGAACGCCCGCACAACCTCGGCCTCGCCATCCTCGGCTTGGGCCTCGTGTTCCTCGGCATGTACTTCATGTCGAAAGGCGTGTTGCCCATCCGCCAGAACCCCTCGATCCAGGCGGCGTTCACGAAAATGGACGCCTCGTCCCTCGGCGGCGTGGCGCTCGTCGCCCTCGTGGCCGCGCTTTTCACGGCAGTCATCCAGAGTTCGGCGGCCTCCATCGCCATCGCCATGACGCTCGCCGCGCAGCAACTCATCACCTACGAGATGGCGATCGCCGTCCTCTTCGGCGCGAACGTGGGCACCACCATGACGGCCTGGCTGGCGGCGATCGGCGGTTCGGCGGCGGCCCGGCGCACCGCGCTCGCGCATACGCTCTCAAACATTCTCGGCTCGCTTATCTTCCTGCCGTTCGTGCTGCCCGTGCTCGTGCCGATGGGCAAGGCCCTCTTCCCTGGCTGGAACGCCGTCACCGAAACCGCCAGGGGGCCCGTCCTGGCGAGCATCATGGCCCCCATCGCCGTAACGGACACCGTCTTCTCCGTCCTGCGCGGCGTACTCACGTTCCCGTTCGTGAAGCCGTTCGCGCGTCTCATCGAGCGGCTGATCCCCCAGAGCGAGAACGAGAAGCCGCACCTCAGCCCCCTCAAGGTCATCGCCGGCCTGTCGCCCGTCATCGCGTGCGACCAGGCCCTGATGGAAGTGACGTTCATGCGCGACAGCGACATCGACCTCCTCCAGTGCGTGCGCAAGGTTCTGACGGGCGAAGCCAACCAGAAGAAGGAAGACCACATCACCCACCGCGAAAACATCCTCGATAACGTGCAGCACGAGGTGACGGAATTTCTCGGACATGTAATGGTCAAGCGCCTCCCGGCCGACGTGGCCGCACGCGCCCGCCGCCTCCTGCGTCTCACAGACGAGCTGGAGTCCGTCTCCGACGAGGCTTCCACCATCCTGAAGGTGACGCGCCGCTTGCGCCGGGGGGGCCAGGAATTCTCGCCTGTCTCGCGCGACGTGCTGCTAGAGGTTCACGACCGCGTATTCGCCTTCGCGCAGAAGGTCTCGGCCTACCTCATGTCGCCGCGTCCCCCGTTCGACCTCGACGCGGTACAGGCCGACTCGAAGTCCATCCACGAGTTCGTTCGCACCTGCCGTCAGGGCCAGCTCGGCCGCGTCGGCCCCGAAGATCCTGCCTCGCCGGTTCGCGTGCTGGTGGAGCTGGACATCCTTAACGCCTACGAACGCACGCGCGCCTACTACCTCAACATCGCCGAGACGCTCGCCGGCGGCAAGCGCTGATTTGACGAATCAAGAAATGTGTGGTTAAATAGTTGACTCTTTCCCGAAAGGAAGGTCAACAAATGGAAGACGCAAAAGACCAGACAGAAGCAGAAGATTTGAAGGGGCAGGATGCCCAGGGCGACCAGGACCAGAACCAGGATCAAGTCCAAGACACCCAGGACGGACAGAACGAAAACAATCTTGAAGATCCCGAAGAACCGAAAAAGGCCGAAGAACCGCCTGCGGAGCCGGACTGGAAGGATCGTTACGCGCGCGCGATGGCAGACTTCGACAACTTTCGCAAGCGGACAGCCCGCGACCGAGAGGATCTCGTGAAGTTCGCCGCCTCGGACGTGCTGAAGGACATCCTGCCGACGGTCGACAACCTCGCGCGCGCGCTCGACGAGGCAAAGGACAAAGCGGAAGACCCGTTCGTCAAAGGCGTGAAACTTGTCTACGACGGCCTCCTCAAGGCGCTCGCCGACCACGGCGCGACGCCTCTCGACGCCATCGGCGAGCCGTTCGACGCGAATTTCCACGAGGCGCTGGCCCAATTGCCGTCGGAAGACGTGGAGGAAGGTCACGTGATGAGCGAGGTGAAGCGCGGTTGGATGCTGCACGGCAAGCTCTTGCGAGCGGCGCAGGTGGTGGTTTCCGCCGGAAAGAAGGCGTAAGATGGCAGAAAAAAGAGACTACTACGAGGTCTTGGGCGTCTCCAAGACGGCGAGCGCGGACGAAATCAAGAGCGCATACCGCAAGCTCGCGATGAAATGGCATCCGGATCGCAACCCCGACAATCCGGAGGCCAAGACGAAGTTCCAGGAGGCCTCCGAGGCGTACGAGGTGCTGTCCAACCCCGAGAAGCGCCAGCGATACGACCAGTTCGGCCATCAGGGCGTAAACTTCGGACCGGGCGGATTCGACTTCGGCCGCGACTTCTCGCATTTCCAGGACGTAGACCTCGGAGACATCCTCGGCGCGTTCTTTGGCGGCGGGGGCGGCGGATTCGGAGACTTCTTCGGCGGCGGCCATCGCCATCGGGCCGATCCTAATGGCCCGCAGCCTGGCGACGACATGACGATGGAGCTGGAGATCGACTTCGACGAAGCCGTCTTTGGCAGCGAGCGGACGCTCAATCTCACGCTCCCCGACCAGTGTCCAGACTGCAACGGAACAGGGGCGGCGCGCGGCAGCGCGCGCAAGACATGCCCCACCTGCGGAGGCCACGGACAGGTGATCAGCGGCGGAGGCTTCTTCCAGGTGCGCCAGACCTGTCCCCGGTGCGGCGGCGCAGGGACAGTGGTCGAGAAGCCATGCCCCACCTGCCGCGGCGCGGGTCAGGTAAAGAAGCCGCGCCAGCTGACGCTGCGCATTCCCAAGGGCATCGATTCCGGCGCACGCCTCCGCCTCAGCGGCAAGGGCGGCGGCGGTCTGCGCGGAGGTCCGCCCGGCGACCTCTACGTGGTGCTACGCGTACGTCCGAGCGAAATCTTTGAGCGGGAAGACAACGATCTGTACGTCAACGTGCCCGTCTCTCCCGTCACGGCGGCGCTCGGCGGCAGCGTGGACATCCCCACGCCCGACGGCATCGCGAACGTGAAAATCGCCGCTGGCACGCCCAATGGCAAAATGCTCCGCCTGCGCGGCAAGGGCGTGGCCGACCTGCGCGGGGGCTCTCCCGGCGACCTTGTGGCGCGCATTGTCTTCGAGGTGCCCCAACGCCTCACCGGCAAGCAACGCAGCGCCCTGGAGGACCTCGAGAAGTCGCTCGACCCCTCCAACTTCCCCGAGGCGCAGACGTTCGCGGCCCGACTCAAGACATTCTACGCACACAAGGACAAGCTCTCGAAATAGGATTTCTGCTTCACGCGCGCACGTAGTTGTGATAGAATCTCGTACAGGACATCATTCTCCATGACCGTACTGCAGATAGCCGTGATTCTGTGCTGGATGGCGTGTGCGGCTATCTTTGCCGCCTACGCCGCGTCCATCGCAGGCGAAATTACCTATGTCACGCTGGCGGACGGGCGTAAGACCGCCCGCAGCTTGCCGCTTGTTTTCCGCATGCTGCTGCCGTTCGTCCCGAACCTGGCGCGGTTCGTTTCACGCCCCGGTTTCGCGCGGGCTCGCCAAGTTGCGGACGAGATGATCGTCTCGTCCGGACTGGAGGGGCTTATCACAGGGGCGGAGTTCGTGGCGCTCAAGTTTCTGGTGCCGCTCACCTGCGGCACGGCCTGGGTCGGGTTCGTCCTGCTGCTCGGCGCGCTGATGCCCGACTCGATCATCTCCGACAACACGCTTCTCCTCGGCCTCCTCGGCGTCCTGCTGGCCTACGCCTACCCGCTCATGTGGCTGAGGGGCACGCTCAAGCGGCGGCATCTGGCGATCTTGCGCGCGCTCCCCTTCGTGCTCGACCTTCTGACGCTCAGCGTGGAGGCGGGCATGGACTTCATGAGCGCGCTCCAGCGCAACTGCGAACGACGGAAGCTTGACCCGCTGAACGAGGAACTCATCCGCATGACGCGCGAGATCCAGGTGGGCACGCCCCGACGCATCGCGTTGCGGAACATGGCCGAGCGCGTCCGCCAGCCGGATCTCAAAGGCGTAGCGCACGCGCTCATCCAGGCGGACGAGCTGGGCGTATCGATCGGCTCAATCCTGCGCATCCAGTCCGACCAGCTGCGCAGCCGCCGCTTCGACCGCGCCGAGAAGCTGGCGAACGAGGCGCCGGTGAAGATGCTCGGCCCGCTGATGCTCTGCATCTTCCCTGCCGTCTTCGTCATCCTGCTGGCCCCCGTCCTCACGCAGGTGGCGCACAACCTTTTCTAGGAGGAACATGAGCGAGAACATTCCTGAGATACTCGTGGCGCAAGGTCCGCTGAAAGGCAACCGGTTCACCGTACCGGAAATTGGTCTTCGTCTGGGCCGGTCGTCGTCCTGCGAGATTTCCATCCCCGACCTTTCCCTCTCGCGCAACCACTGCCTGTTCGAGGTGCGAGACGGCGCGCTTTGGGTGACCGACCTCGCCAGCGCCAACGGTACGCTCGTCAACGACGAGCCGCTGGGGGCGGACTCGAAGCAACTCCGGCGCGGCGACCGCGTGACGGCGGGCGAGACGGTCCTCGCCCTCGTCGAGCCTGGAGGCGAACTGCCGTCGGAGACGCCGGCCGCGCCGAAGATCGACCTCGGTTTCCAGAAGGACAAGAGAAACGCCGAGGGCGGCAAGGCTGCGCCTATGCGGCTCGTCCTGTGGATCGTCGCGGCGCTGGCCGTCGTCGGGGCGGCTACGCTCATTATCGCCACGCCCGACGAGACATCCGAGGCCAAAGCGCCCAAAGAGCTGCCGGATGCCGTACCCTTCCTCAACTCGTTCACGTTCGAGAAAGTGGAGGCCGACGCAAACGGCATCTACCGCTACGCGCTCGCCTACGCGTCCGACGGCAAGCTGACCGTCGAGATCGACGACGTGCCGAAGGAAAACCGCCATGTCCGAAAGACAGCCACCCTCTCTGCCGAGGCGCAGGAGGCCCTGGCCAAGATATTCGCCGACGACGAGCTCTATCGGCTCGACCGCGAGTACACGGGCGTTCCCTTGCAGGCCAACACGCTCAAGAGCTTCTCGCTCCACGTGCTGCGCGGCTCGCGCGTCTTCGACGTCACGATCGAAAACACGCAGGAGCCACCCGCCTTCCGAGAGGCGCGAGAACGCCTTGAAACATTCTCAAAGAACGAACTCGGCATCTGGGCCATCCAGTTCTCCGCCGAGAAACTCGTTGAGATGAGCGGCGAGTCCCGTCGCGCGGCCGACGCCAAGTGGGATGAGCGCGACGTGCAGCACGGCAACCTCGCCGCCGCGCTTGCCGCCTATGACGAGGCCGTGTTCTACCTCGAGACCGTCAACCCGAAGCCAGCCGACTACGGCGAGCTGGTCAGCCGGCGGCAGAAGGCCGCGGAAGAACTCGACAAGCGCTACCGCAACCAGCGGTTCCTCGCCGACCGGGCGATCAACCTCCAGGACTGGGCAACCGCCCAGCGCGAGCTGCGCATCCTGTGCGAACTCGTGCCGAGCGCAAAGGATCCGCGTCACGCGGAGGCTTCCGCCAAGTTGCTGGACGTCGAATCAAGGATGAAGAAGAAGTGAAAGGTGAAGGGTGAAAGATGAAAGCCATGTCTAAACAACCTCTTCATCGCGTCTCGCGCCTCCCGCTTCGCGTCATGCGGTGCGTCACGCTTGCTCTCCTGCTTCCCCTCGTCCAGTCCGCTTGGGGCGACAAGGAACAGCCCACGCGACTGGACGTGACCGTCCATCCCGAGGGCGCGCAGGTATTCGTGGACGGCAAGCTGCGCGGCGCGGCCCCTTGCCAGCTCTTCGATCTCGCACCAGGCGAACATCTGCTCCACGTGACGGCCGCGTCCTGCAAGCCTGCCGACGAATTCGTGCGGCTTGATCCGGGCGGCTACGTCCAAAAAACGTTCTCCCTCGCGCCGGAGAAAGGACTCATCCTCATCAAGACGACCCCGTCCGGCGCCGACGTGAAGTACAACGGCGTCTCGCTCGGCGCCACGCCCCTTCTCGTCACGACGCTCCCCAGCGGACAGACGCACGTGTTCGACCTCGCGCTGAACGGCTATCAGACGCGCCGGATCGACGTCATGCCGGAAGGCCGAACGCCCGTCGTGCGCGAGGAAGACCTCGCCCTGGACTCCGGCACGGTCGACTGCAAGACCGATCCGCCCGGTGCCACCGTGCTGGTGAACGGCATCGAACGCGGTACGACGCCCGTCGTCCTCTCGCATATTCCCAAGGGTGTGGCCGCGATCACGGTGAAGCTCGCAGGTTATCGCGAAGAGACGCGCGAGCTACGCCTGACGCCCGGCGAGCGGCAGACCCTTGCGCTCGCGCTCAAGGCGCTCCCTGCGCGCCTGAACGTCGTCTCGTCGCCCGAGCAGGCGCGCGTCTTCCTCGACGACGACTATCAGGGGAAGACGCCCGTCACCCTCACCTCCGTCGTGCCCGGAACGCACAAGCTTCGCGTGGAGCTGCCTGGCCATGCACCCGTCACGCGCACCGTCACGATCGCGAACGGCGCGGAGGAAACAGAGGAGTTCAAGATGGCCAGCGTCCTGGGCCGCCTTGAGATTTCCACCAAGCCTGCCGGCGCGAAGATCGTCCTGGACGGCAAGGCCGTCGGCTCCACCAAGCCGCAGGGAGGGGACGCGCCCCGCTCCCAGATCCTCACGATCGAAAACGTCCCTGCCGGGGAACACGCCGTCCTGGTCCACCTCAACGGCTATCAAGACGTCTCCCGAAAAATCACCGTCAAGGCAAACGGTACCGAGCAGGCCTTCTTCACGCTCGCGCGCATCTTCACCCCAGACACGGAGATCGAAACGATCCGCGGCGTCTATCGAGGAGTGTTCGTCAAAAAGGACTTCTTCGGCGCCATCACGCTCGAAATGTCGCCCGGCGTGGAGCAGACCTTCAAGGCCGAGGACATTCGCAAGATGAAGACGCTCGAGAAGTAGACGCCCCTGCGGATCGCCATGGCAAAGTCGCGCCTAGACGTCCTTCTCGTCGCACGGGGCCTTGCCCCTTCACGCACCGTGGCCCAGGCGCTCGTCCTCGAAGGTAAGGTGCGCGTGGACGGTCGCTGCGAGACAAAGGCGGGACGCCTCGTGCCGGACGACGTGCCGCTGGAGGTGGAAGCGCCGCCGCGCTTCGTCTCGCGCGGCGGCGAAAAGCTGGAGGGTGCGTTCGCTGCCTTTCCCGACTGGTCGGTGGACGGGCTGGTCTGCCTCGACGTGGGCAGCTCCACCGGCGGCTTCACGGATTGCCTGCTGCAGCACGGCGCCGCCCGCGTGATGGCCGTGGACGTGGGCACGAACCAGCTTGCCTGGAAGCTGCGCGCCGATCCGCGCGTGTGGGTGCGCGAGAACTTCAACGCGCGCCACATGACCGTCGCCGACCTTCCCGAGCGTCCGGCGCGCGCGGTGACGGACGTAAGTTTCATCTCGCTCACGCTCATCCTGCCGCCGATGGCCGACGTGCTGCTCCCCGGCGGCGAAATGATCTCGCTCATCAAGCCCCAGTTCGAGGCCGGCAGGGGACAGGCCCCCGGCGGCGTGGTGACAGACCCTGCCGTCCGCGCGCGCGTGGTGGACAAAATCTCGGCCTTCGGCACGAAGACGCTCGGCCTCGACCTGCTCGGCGTGGTCGAATCGCCGCTTCGCGGTCGAGACAAGGGAAACGTGGAATACCTCGCCTGGTGGCGCAAGCCGTGAATCGCCAAGCCGTCAGGCAAGGCCGTCGAGCGTCCAGCCGTCGCGGTACTTCGGGTAAAGCACCTGCGTGGCTTCGGTCGAGTTGGCGATCACACGCCGCTTCGCGTCCCACAGAAGCTCCACGCCGGGCGTCACCTGCGCGGCGTTTCCGAGCAGGAGCGCGTCCTGCATCGCCGTGCCGCGCAGCACGAAGTCGAGCGCGCCGCGCGAGCCGTCGAGGCAGTGGTTGAGGAAGTCGTGGTAGTGGCCGGGGCCGCGCGCGATCTTCGGCGCCTTCAGGCGTGTGCCGTCGTCGAGCAGCACCACGGGCATGCTGCCGTGCGAGAGCATCATCCAACCCTTCGAGCCGCGAATCATCTTGCCGACGGCGGGAACGGTCTTCATGCGCATCTTCTGCGCGGCGGCCACCGCGTCGGGCGTGGGCAGGACGTTCGCCGGAGGATTTTCCTCCGGAATGCCGTCGCACCACTCCATCGTGAACGGCTTGCCGCCGCTTGCCTTCACGCCGGGAAACTTCCACGTCACGTGGTTGCCCACGGGCCAGATCTGGCGCTTGCGCGCCGCGTCGAACTTCATCCACTCGAGATCGGACTCGCCGATCGCGCTGATCGGTGCCACGTCGGGGCCAAGCTCCATCCCCAGCCAGACGGCACTCATCATGTGGAGCCCGTTGTCGCCCATCGAGCTGGAACCGAAGTCGCGCCACGACCGCCAGCGGCCGGGGTGGTAGATTTCCTTCTTGAAGTCACGCAGCGGCGCCGTGCCGAGCCACTTCTCCCAATCGAGTGTCGCGGGGACGGGATCCGCGCCCGTCGGCACCTCGCGGCGCGGAAGACGGTAGGAACCGCGAATATTGAGGTACATGTAGATGCGCTCGACGTCGCCAATCACTCCTTCCTTGAGCCATCGCACCGCCGCACGGTCGCCCGTATCGCCCGTCACCTGCGCGCCGATCTCCGTCACCACGCCGGATTTCTTCGCCACGTCGTAAAGCAGCCTGCTTTCGTTAAGGCCGCGACAGAGCGGCTTCTGGCAGTAGACGTGCTTGCCGCGCCGCATCGCGGTAACGGCGATGAGCGTGTGCATGTGGTCGGGCGTCGAGACGTTCACGGAGTCGATCTTGTCGCCTTCCTTCTCGAAGAGCTCGCGCCAGTCCTGATACGTGCGGACGCCGGGAGCGGCTTTCTTGAGTCCCTCCATGCGCGCGACGTCCACGTCGCATCCTGCCACGATGTCCGTCTTCGGGTGCGTGATGAAGTTCTTCCAGTCGTCCTGCCCCTTGCCGCCCGTGCCGATGCAGGCGTGCGCGAGGCGCGAGTTGAGGTTCTGGCCCCGCACGAGCGCCGGGAATCCGATGCCTGCAGCGGCCGCGCCGCCGATGAACTTTCTTCTTGTCGTTTTCATCTCCAATCTCCTTCCTGTACGCGAATATTGCGGAAATACGTGGATGCACCCTGGTGCTTGCCCTGCAGGCCGATGCGGCCGCGCGTGGCGATCTCCGCCCACGGCTTCGTGTGGAGCGGCGGCACCTTCGAGCCGTCGGGGTTAATCTTGTTGCTCACATGCGCCGAGAGGTTCTCGTCGATCACCTCCGTGTTGTTGAGGACGATGCGCACCTGTTGCCCCCGCGCGAAGATGGTCATGCGGTTCCATTCGCCGGTGGGCTTGAGGGCGCATGTCTTCGGCTTGCAGTGGCCGTAGAGCGCGGCCGTGCGCTGGTAGGGTGTGCAGTCCTTCCAGCGCGGCGCGGGATCGTCCATCAGCTGCACCTCGATCTTGTTCGGCACGAGGTCCTTGAGGTTGCTCGCGTAGATGTACACGCCGCTGTTCGCCCCGGGGTCGAACTTGAACTCCAAATCAAGCACGAACGGACCGTACTCCGCCTTCGAGAAGAGCAACACGTCCTTCGAGGCGGTGAGGTTGCCATCCGCGTCGCGGAACCACACGCCCTTCGTGTCCTCGGCGTTCGAGAGGTCCTGCGCGAACAACGCAGGCCACGCGTCCGAATTCGGATGCAGGCCGTCCGCCGGCAGCGCCCACGCGCCCGTCGCGGCGAGCAATCCCGCAAGTGCTATCACCTCTCTTGTCTTCATCGGTTTTGTCTCCTTGTTTGGTTGCGTCAATATGGTACTACTTTTTGCAGTAGCCGTCTCGCCTGATAGGTCAGGAATTTCAGCCGACGGACATCGCTACGCCACCTCCTCGGACAGCTGGCCAAGACGACTGGCGATACCGGCTTCAATCTCCGGATACACCATGGATGGCCATTTGCGCTGACAATGCCGCGCCACGAGAGGCGCCTCCCGTCTGACCTTGCGCGACATCCTCGCAATTTCGCGGAGCATCATCTTCTCGGACACGCCGACGTTCGCCGCCATGCGGGTGAACTTTCCGATGGTAATCCACTTGAACGCATATTCGCCGTCGATCTTCATCGCCATGCGCCTCCCGACGTCTGAATAGACGGCGGTGCTCATCACGTCGTACATCGGGGCAAGCGTCGCCACGCCGTCTAAATAGAGAACTGAGAAATTCTTCCCGTGGGCATCGCCGTTCCCGACGAGGAAGTTGAAGATCAGGCGGTCGATGAACTCAAGCCTGTCGGCAGCAGAAACCGAAAGCTCACTCAGAAGCCGAAACGACGAGACAATGCCCGGGCCGCCGAGCGCCTCGTACTTGCGCTTGGGGTCGATTCCGAGCATCTGACAGAAGTCCTCCTGATGCAGACGCGTCACGCGCCTGTCCGCCAGCGCCCGGTCGTAGCGCGTGGAGACGAAGCGTCGCTTGCCGCCGATGACCACGATGTCCGACTCCGCTGCGGACAGTCCGCAGGCCGAGGCCAGCTTCATCGCATACCACTCGTTCTCCACGCTTCCGGGATAGCTGCGCATCTCAGTCTTGATGATGTGCGTCGAGGGCGTTCCGTTCAACGGCAGCACGACTCGCCCGTCCTTGACGCACGCAATCAGCTTGTCCTGCGCTCCCGCACCGGAAATACGAAAGCCTTCCTCCCCGATGTCGAGGGGACGCTTCTCCAGATTGTCAAGGATGTTTCCGGCCTCTTCGTCAGACAGTTCGCGGAATGCGCCGTCGACATCCGCGGCGGGCAGATGCCCGGACGGGAAGAAGGATACTGCCCCGGCGCAGTCGCCGCCAATCGCCTTGAGAAACGCAAAGGTGTTCTCGCGCGGAATCTGCAGGATGTCCCCGAGACGCGTTCGGATGATGTCGTCCGGAAGAAGATTGGAGAGGACAGGTTCCACATCCCTGTGCGAGTAAGGTTCGCGGCGCAACGCCAGCGCATGGGAAAGCGGCTCGCGAGCACCGGATGACAGATAGCCGGCATCGTATGTGAAGGACAACGAACCGTTCTCGTCGTCAAGACGACCGACTTTCCGGTCGTTCAGGTAGACGTCGAGGGATTCCATTCAACCGCCTCCTTCTGGTCGGCTATGTAAAGACCCGCGCCAAGGGCATCGAGGACTTTCAGCATCTCGCGTATGCGAGCCGTCTCTTTGCCGCGTTCAAGTTCTGAAATGTAGCGCTGCCCTGTCCCAGCAAGCCCCGCAAGCGTTTCCTGTGAAACGCCTTGTGCCTTGCGGATTGAGCGAATCTTAGCACCGATTGCCGATATGTCTCTGAGTTTTCTCATGATTTCAATTACCGAACGGTATTATATCATGCCATCCAACGCTAAGTCAATGCAAAATACTACCGTTCGGTACTTAAAATATCGACGCCCCAAGATACCGCCTTAGCCACCACCTTATTCGCTGTCTATCACGATCTTGTCCGTGGTGTAGATAAGATGGTAGTCGGTGTGTTGCCAGAGATAGGAGGCTGGCAGGAACGGAGTCGGCTCGCCGCCGCGCGCGAAGATGGCCTTGAGCGGAGCGGCCTGTTCCGCGAAGCAGGCGAGGAGGAGGCAGCGCTTTGCGGCGAGAATCGGCGCCATGCCCATCGTGGCGGCGTAGCGCGGCACGAGCGACGAGTCGCCGCCGGCCGTGACTGCTGTGTTCTGTTCGATCGTCTCCTTCGAGAGCGGCAACACGCGCGTAGGAAGCGCGCCGAACGCCTCGACGGAGATTTCGTCCTCGTACATCGGCTCGTTGAACGCAATGTGTCCGTTGAAGCCGATGCCGAGGAGCTGGAGATCGAGTCCGCCTGCGGCGGCGATCGCGGGGTCGTACGTCTCGGGCGAGGCGGGTTCCGGGAAGTGCGCGTTCTCTTCGCGGAAGCCGAGCGACGGGTCGAACTTCGCGAACAGCATCTCGTGCATGTACTTCCAGTACGAGAGCGGATGGTCATGGGGAACGGCCGTGTGCGCGTCAGACGCGTACTCGTCCAGGTTCCACGTGGAGAGGAGCGACAGGTCGGCGCGGGCGCGGTTGAACTTGTCCGCCAGCTCGTCGTAGAGCGTGATCATCGTGTTGCCGGTGGCGAGGCCGAGGTTGAAGCGCTTGCCCTTCGCGAGCTTCCGCATGGCTGCCTCGTAGATGATCGACGCGCCGACGGAGCTCATCGCGGCATAATCTTTGACTGTTTCTGTTATCATTATATTGGTTCGTGGTTACTTGAGCGGTTCGTGGTTCGTGGACGCCCGCACGACGAGCGGGGCGAAAAGACTGATGGTGCGCGGCGAGGATTGCGGGGCCTTTACGCGCGCGAGCAAAGTCTCGTAGGCGGTCCTGCCGATCTCGGTGCAGGGCTGGTGCATGGTGGTGAGGCCGGGTGAGACGAACCGCGCGAAGTCGACGTCGTCGAAGCCGGCGAGCAGGACGTCCTGCGGCACGCGCTTCCCGACCGCGCTGAGCGAGGCGAGCATGTTCGCCGCCACGCGGTCGTTCCCGCAGATGATGGCGTCCGGACGGTGTTTCTTCACGAGCGCGGCCACGGACGGCACATCCTTGGAGTCGCCGGCGAGGACCGTCCCGCGTACCTTCGCCTCGGCAATGGCCGCCTGGAAGCCGCGGCTACGGTTCGCGAAGCTCGTGCTGCCGAACGCCGGAGAGAAGAACACGAGCCGCCGCGCGCCTCGTTCGAGCAGGTGGCGCGTGAGGCGGTAGCCCGCGTCCATGTCGTCCGCGCCCACCACGTCGTAGCGGCTGTGCCGCGGGAACGGCACGCAGTCGCTGTCGGTCAGCACCACGGGGATTTGAGCGGCGTCCAGCACCTTGAGCGCGGCCTCGTTGATGCGCGCGGCCTCTGGTACGCCGTCGGTGAGGTGGAACACCACGCCCAGCACGTCGCGCGCCACGAAGTCCTCCACGATCCGCTTCGCCGCCGCCACGCGGCGCGCCGGCGGCGCCGTCATGAAGTCCGCGAGCAGGATCGCGTAGCCGTCCTCCTGGGCGAGGCGCGTCACCTCGCGGCAGATGGGAGGGAATATCTCGCCGCGCGAGATCGGGATGATCAAACCGAGGGCGCGGCCGTAGTTGCGCGCGTTCGCCGTGAGGAACGAGCCGATTCCCTTCCGGCGTACGATCAGGCCCTTGGCGCAGAGTTCCTGAAGCGCATGGATCACGGTCACGCGCGAGCCGCCGAACCGGCGCATCAGCTGCGACTCGCTCGGCAGCTTGCGCGTCTTCGCGTACTTTCCGCCCAGGATCTCGTCCTTGAGAACCTCAAAGATCGCCCGGTACTTTGTCTCGGCTCCTTGCATGTCTACCTGAAGATGATCGAGATGCCGCGCCCGCAGACCGGCCCGACGATACAGAACGTACGCGTGGATTGGTTCTGCCAGCAGGCGCGGATCCAGTCCGCCGAACGCCCCACCTTCTCGGCGCGGTACTCGTCCAGCGCGCCACCCGCCACCTTGTTGTTGCCCGACGGCGCCGCGCCGAAGGAGACATGTTCGGTCGTCTCCCGGTTGTCCCGCGGGTCGACGCCGAACGCCGCCCGGAACTCCAGGTTCGTCACCTGCACGCCGTCCAGGTAGCTGGCGAAGCGCCGCCCGTCGTACGTGTAGGCGTAGTGATGCCAGCCGTCATCCGGGCGATGCAGGCGGGCATAGTTGCGCAGCACGTCTCCGCCGTGGTTCGGACGAGGGTTGTAGGCGAAGAGTTCCATGGCGCCTCTGTCTTCTGAATTCAAGCCGTAGATGAACGCTAACTGCTGGCTTCCGACGGCCGAGGCGACATAAGCCTGGTTCCCGTCGGCGAGTTTCGCCCAGAGCTGGAGCGTCAAGCCGCCCGCGAAGTCGAAGAACCGCTTGGCATCGAGGCTGAGCGCCGTCTGGTTGTTGAACGCGAGCCCCGGCCCGGCCGGGCTTTCGGCGGCGGAGTAGTCCGCGAAGGACGGGGCATTGGCCTGGTAGATGGACGATTCGTTCGTGGACGCAAAGTGGTAGACGCGCATGTACTCGTCGCCCCACACCGTGCCACCGACGGAAAGGTCGCCCGTCGCGTCCAGCCCCTGCCACGCGATCGTCAGCTCCGTCGCGGCGGTCAGCACCGGCACGCGCACCCACACGACGGACTCGCCCGACGGATTCCACATCTCCACCTCGAAGGGAAGCGGCGTGCCGTCCGCCGCGCTGAACCGGACGCCGTCCGCCGACGCAGGCAGATTCATCGTCGCGGGCAGGCGTACGCAGGCGGGGAAGTTGGTGAGCGCCGCGCGTCCTTCATAGCCGGGGAACCTGACCGTGGCGTAGTAGGAACTCGTCGCGAACGGCGTGCGGCCCCAGATCGGGCGCGACCACGCCTTGCCGTAGGCGTTCGTGGCAAGGTAGCGCGCGCATACGCGCTGGTCGGCCGCGAGCGACGCCACCTCTTCCGCGAGCACACCGTCGTCGCGGACGCCGAGCGCACGCGTGTTCGCCCACGCGGAGAGCGTCGTGCCGCCGTCTGAAGGCCCCCAGCAAAGCGTCACGTCGGCGGGGAGCCGGCAGACGAGGTCTGCGTTGAACGCGAGGCTGTCCGCCCCGGCCGTCGCCGATACCTCGCGCGCAAACGCAGGCGGATGAAGGCGCTCCGTCGCATGGCGGAAGGCGTACTGGTTGCGGTAGCATGCCCGGATCCACTCCGGCGAGCGTGGCTCGTAGGCGACGCGGAACTCGTCGAGCGCGCCCACGAAGCCGTTGTTGTTCGAGCGCGCGCCGCCCACCCAGGCGCTCAGGCCGCCGCTTGTCGGAAGTCTGAAGTTGAACACGGATGGGGATTCCACGACCAATTCGCCATCACGGTAGCCCTTCGTCCGTGAACCGTCACACGTGAATGCGTAGTGGTGCCAGTCTGCGTCAGGAATCGGCAGCAGCATGCCGTTCGGCGTGTAGCCGAACGAGTCGAAGAGGCGGAAGACATTGTTGCCGTAGTCCGTGATGACGGCAGTCTGCCCCCCGCTTTCGGGCAGATAGACAAGGATGTAGGCGAGCTTTGGGGCGAAGAAATCGTCCCGACGCGCCCAGAACGCGACCGTGAAACGGTTTGTCAAGGGCGGCGGAAGCACGCCGAAGTTGACGCGCGTGAACACGTTGGACGTGGTCAGCATCGCGAGCGACTGGCCCGTGGGACCGTCCGCCGTCGAATTGTAGTGGCTCATGTAGGGCCCAAGAGGAGGATCTACCGCCCCGTCCTGCCATCCGTCCAGCCGCGGGACATACCCGATCGAATCCCTCCTCGGCAACAACGGCGTGAAATGGAAGACATGCAGGTAGGATTGGTCCCAGGCGTTCGTGTTCACATGGACAGGATCAACAGCCGGCACCTTGTAGCGCGGCCAACAGGCGAACAGCTTCTGTCCGGCGCGCCACTCCGGCAACTTCACCCACCAGCTCATGGGCAGGTCGACGGCAAAAGGCATCCGCTCCACCTCGAACTCGCAGTCCGGGCCGTCGGGTTCCGTGCGGAACACGAGATTGCCGTTCTGCGCGGCATTGTAGAAGTCGACGGACCAGGCGGAGTGCCTGTCGTTCACCGCCACGAGCGCCGTGAAGTTCGTGAGCGTCGCCTCGCCCGACAGCTCGGGGAGATCGAGTGCAACATTTTCCAGCGGCAGGGTCTGTCCCTGCGTCTCGCACGCGGCGGCGAGCCACTCCGTCGGGCGGGCGACGGACTCGATGCGCAGCTCGTCCAGCGAGCCGTGGAGATAGGCCGAGGAACTCGCGCCGCCGAGACGGAACACATGGCTGGCTGTCGCCGTCTTCAACGTAAACGAGAGATCCTTCTCCTGGACCATCTTCCCGTCGCGATAGCGCTTGAGCGTCGTGCCGTTGTACGTCCAGGCGTAGTGGTGCCAGCCGTCGCCGAGAATCTGGATTGCGGAATCGCCGCGCGGGTCCGTACCGTTAACGCAGCCACTGAAGAAGAGTTCAAGATAGCCCGCCTTGTAGCCGTGCAGGACGGCGAACTGTCCGCTCGGCACCATGCCGACGAACAGATACTCGCTGACGGCGGCACCCGACGCGGTCTTGCCCAGGTTCGTGGAATTGAGCCAAAAGGAAATCGTAAAGTTTTTCCCGATGTTGGCGACCTGGCCGTTTTGCATCGACGCGCAGTTGTACTTGCGCGCCTCGGTGCCAAACGTATTCGCCGTACCCACGGGGCCGTCCTCGGTCGCATCATCTCCACCGCGCGCGAACGCGGCATTGTAGGTGGACGAGTCCTTGCCGTCCGAGAGATGCATCACGAGCCGCGCGTCGTTGCCCCAGAGGTTGTCGCGCAGGGGCGTGAGGCCGGCGGCGTCCGCGCCCCACAGGAACGTCAGCACGGTGTCTTTCGAGAACGACGGCACCTTCACCCACACGATCGACTTGCCGGACGGGTCCCAGTTTTCGATCTCGACAGGCAGCTGCGTACCGCCCGCGTCCGTCACGCACAGGTCCGCGCCGCCCGCCGCCACGTCGGCGTAGGTGAAGCCGTCCATGCCCTCCTCCAAGGCGATCGGCACCTGAAAGTCCGTCTGCGCCGCGTTGCGGTACCAGCCGAACGTGCGCGTAACCGTGCCAGCCGACACGCCCGACGCCAGCAGCGTGACTGCAAACAAGAACATTCCTCTTGTGATGTAACGCTCCTTCACGGTCTTGCTCCTTTTCCGTGGAAGAAGAGCATAGCAAACCGTACGCCGATCCGCACAACCTGATATATCAAGTTCG
>CAMNLN010000007.1 GCA_946543025.1 uncultured Verrucomicrobiota bacterium | reverse complement strand
GCGCCGCCTTGCGGTGCACCTCGCCGATGAACGCGCCGATGCCGCCGCCAACCATGCCCATCTTCAGTTTTTTCATGTCGCACTTTCCTTTTGCCCTGCATTGTACCAAACCGCCGCCCATCCGGGCAAGACGGAATCGCCCGTTTGCCGCACGGCGGGATTATGGTATACTTGCCGCCGTTCGACCGGACGGTCCGGGGCGTCGCAGAGACGTCGCCGCAGAGCCGCGCGCCGTCCGCGGGGCCGCCGGGGACGATGCCGGACGAGAGGATTCTGAAACCGCGAGCAGCGAAAGGAAGACGTAATGAAGAAACTGATCGGCACGGGACGAATGGGGCCGCCCTGCAAGAGGCTGGCCGTGCTGTTGGCGATTGCGGGCGCAGCGGCTTTGGCGGACTGTCGCGCGGAGGCGTCCGCGCCGTCTGGCGCAGGGCGGCCCCCTGCCACGGCGGCCGGTCCCGGAGGCTATCTCTTCGCCCACATGCGCACCGGCCGCGAATACGGGCACCTGTATTTCGACGTCTCGCGCGACGGTCTCGCCTGGACGCCGCTCAACGGCGGCCGCGAGATTCCGCTCACGCCCGCCTACCTGGGGCATCCGTACGTCACCGAGGACGACCAGGGCGAGTTCTACCTGATCGGAACGACGAACGGGGCGCACCCGCACGACGTCGTGGTGTGGCGGTCGCGGGATCTGGTGCGATGGGGGCACGTGGTCGTCGACAAGTCCCACCTGACCCTGCCGGACGGCTTTGTGAACGACACCCACTCGTACGGGGCGATCAAGATATTCTTCGATCGGCCCGGCCGGCGGTTCCTGCTTTCGTGGCACGCGCACCGCGCGTCCGCCAGGGGCAACACGGAGAGATGGGAGAGCATGCGGACTTTTTACGTGCTCACACGCGACTTCCGGACGTTCACCAAGGCCGCACCGCTTCTCGACTTCCGGGGCGAGGACGCGAAGATCGCGCAGATCGACACGTCGGTGCATCTTCACGACGGCACGTACTACGCCATCGTGAAGGACGAGCGCTGGAAGGAAAGCGCCCCCGGCACCTACAAGTCGATCCGCCTCGCGAAGTCCGCCTCGCCCACCGGGCCGTGGTCGTCGCCGGGCCTCCCGCTCACGCCGCATTGGCGCGAGGCGCCGACGCTCGTCCCGTCGCCGGACGGACGGGCCTGGTACCTCTACGCCGAAGAATATCCCCGCGGCTACCGGATGTACACGGCCGCCTCGCTCGACCAGCCGGGGCCGTGGCGCGAGATGCCGCTGAAATATACGGGAGTCATACGCCACGGATGCGTGATACGGGTCCGCGAAGGCGTCTACCGCGGTCTCCTCGCTGCCGCCGAATTCGGCCCGCGCGGCGGCCCGGCGGCGAAGAACCAGGAAACAGGCCGCGCCGTCGCTCGTCAAGGGAAAGGCGCCGACGAATGACACCGGCTCCCTGCGTCGAGCGCAGCCGGTGAGCCGGGAACCGCAAGGAGAAGGCGCGACGAGCCTCGCGCCGCGCAAAAGACGTCCTGTCTTCCATGCCGCGCGTCGATCGTGCCTTCACATCATCCGAGGGCGTATCCGTCGCGATATCTGTAGTGAAGATAGGCGTTCGCCTCGTCGCAATTGACGAACCGTTCCGCTTCTCCATCCCATTCGAGACGCTTGCCAAGCCTATAGGCGATGTTCGCGAGATGCGCGAAACAGGTGGAGCGATGTCCCTCCTCCAGGGGGCAGAGGACATTTGGATTTCTGTCCAGGCAGCGGTCGATGAAGTCACCAATCAGATTCTTCGTGCAGCTCTCCGCGGAGCCATCGTCAAGGAGCGCTTCCTTGTGGTCGTAGCGGAACGGCTTGAACTTGTCCACGGGATCGTTGTTGAACTCGCGCCTCCGCACCGGCACCGCCTCCCATCCGCTCTGGGAGGCGAAGATCTGCGCGTCGCCGGAAGAAAGCTCCAGCTCGCGCCGCGCGATGGGAAGCGCGAAACTGCCCTCGAAGACGTTGAATTCCAGCATCTTGCCGCTCGCGAACTCGAATACGCACGTCATCGTGTCCGGGATGTCCGAATCGGATTCGGGCGTGAAGTACTTGCCGCCGACGGCGGTCACCGCGCACGGCGCGGACTCGTTCATCATCCAGCGCATCGCATCGAGATAATGCACACCCCAATTGCCGACCTGCGACGAGAAGTCCGTATGCCAGCGGAAGAAGTACGGCGCGGTGGTGTATTTGTACGGACGGTAAGCGCGCGGTCCGAGCCAGGCGTCCCAGTCGAAGCCCTTCGGCGGGTCGCAGGGAGGACATTTGCCGAGGCCGTTCGGGAAGATGTTGCTCGTGCGCGCGGCGCGTCCGAGGCGCACCGTGCCGAACCGGCCGCTGTCGATTTCTTTCTTCAGCATCTGGTAGGGCACGCATCCGCGCCGGTTCAATCCCACCGTCACGATCTGCCGCGACGTCTTTTGGGCGTTCACCATCGCGCGCCCTTCAGCGATGGTGGCGGTCAGCGGCTTTTCGCAATAGACGTCTTTCCCAGCCTTGATCGCAGCGATGGTGATGATGGCGTGCCAATGGTCAGGCGTCGCCACGCAGACCGCATCGACGTTGGCGTCCGCCAGGAGCTTGCGATAGTCGCTGTACAGCTTGCACGCGCCAGAGGCGATGTCGGCAAGGAGCGTCTTCTCCTGCGGCAGGAAGTCCCCGTTCTTGTCGCGCAAGACCGGAAGCCGGCCCTTGAGTCCCCATTCCAGGAACTTCGGATCGAAGGCGGAGTCGTCGCGCGTAAGATACGGCTCGTACACGTCGCAGAGAGCCGTCACGCGGACGCGCGGATTCTTCATGAAGATGTGCATCAGCTGCGTGCCGCGGTTTCCTACGCCGATGAACCCCATGCGCACCGTTTCCCGCGAACCGGCCTTCAGCATGCGAGGCGCCACGGACGCCGCCGCGAACGCCGCCGTGCCTGCTTTTACGAATTCTCTTCTTTTCATTGTTGTCTGTTCCTTTCGTTCAGTCTTGCGTCAGGCGGCAATCGCCCCAGGCGGCCCAGTCGCCGTTCGTGTTGTTCTTGGGGCCGCAGTCGGCGATCAGAATCAGGCGCACGTTATCTTTCGCCCACGGACGCAAATCCGCGCGGATCGGACGCCACTCGTGCGTGCGCACCGTCTCCTCCGCCACGACCACGCGTTTCCCGTCAGCCGTCTGCACGCAGACCTTGTAGAGGATGCCGTCACCGAGGTCGCTGCCGTCGCCCTTCCCCACGTAGGCGCTGAACACGTGCGGGCCGCCCGCGTCGAGACGGAAGGAGGCAAACGCATATCCAACCCCCTTGCCGTACGGCGGGTGCATCACGATCCCCTTCCGCGACACGCCGCCGCACGTCTGCCCCGCGTCGAACCGCACGTGCCCCTTCGATTCCGGCGTCGCGGGGCCCTCCGCCTGACCGCGGATGCAGATGCCAGAACGGCGGACGTACGGCAAGGGGGATGCGGCTGCAGACGGCTTTGGCTTGAACATTCCCTCCGGAGGCGCCGAGCGCTTCGCTAGTTCGGCCGGCGTCGCCCGCGCGATCCGCGAAATGTCCTCTTTCTCCGCAAGGCGGACGCAGACCTTGTTCGTGGAGACGCCGGCGATCGTCGTTGCCGTGCCACGTGCGTCGAGGTACACGTACTCCGGCGAGCAGGCGTAATCGATTCGATGTCCGTCGACAAGGCCCGAATAGGTCAACACCTTCCCGTCGCGCGTGTAGCCGAAGTAGCCGTTCGGCGGCAGCCAGAGCGTGACGTCGTCCGGCAGCGCCACGCGCATCGCTTCGTCCATCGACCCGTTCGCCGCCACGAACGTGCCGTCCGAGTAGCGCACCGTCACCTGCGAGCGCGCGAACACGCCGGACGCAACCGCGGCGGACGTCTCGTGCGCGCGCCCCTCCGCGTCGACGTAGCGGATATCGACCGCGTCCGCCAGCGTATAGCGCGCGGCAAGCTGCTGCACCATGAAATAGCTCCGCTCCATGTCCGGATTGTGCAGGAGAAAACCGGGATGCCCGAAGGCGACGGTCGCGGCGAGGAAACGGTCGGTCGCCGTCACCTTGTTCGTCGGCGCGCTCTTGCCGGGATAGAACATGCCGGGGTTGCCCATGCCGAAGTTGCAGCAGAGCGGATGGAGGCGCAGCAGGTCGAAGTCCACGAGCCACGGGCCGTCCGAGATGCGGTAGTTCTGGTCCTGCGCGTAATTGCCGTCCGTGAGGCCGCAGTACATGAAGTGCGTGTTGCCTTCGGAGTAGACGGGACCGTTCCAGTTCTTCTTCTGGATGAGCATGATCTCGCCGAAGGCGTAGAACGTGTTCGCGAACGTGCCGCCGCCGGGGATGCGCGCGTCGTAGTCGCAGCGGCCCCAGGGTGACACGGCGGTGTGCACGTCGCAGTACGCCGTGTTGAAGCGAAACTTCCCCTGGATGATCGGTGTCAACTCTTCGCAGGCGTTCACCGCGTAGGCCGGCTTCGGCGCGTAGCAGCGGTTCCACGCCGTCTGCAGCTGCTTGTCGGCCGTGCGCGAGACGCGGTCCGCGCTCCAGTTTCCGTTGATCGGCGCAAAGTCCGTGAAGTTGTTGTAGGGGCCGTACCAGAACCCGAGTTCGTCGATCATCGCGCGCGCGTAATCGAACTGGCCCTTGTCGCCGCCCTTCCCCGGCGCGGGATTGACGCGGAACGTGAAACTCTCGTTGCCGTCGCGCCAGCCCGTCTCGTGGTCGGTCACGAGCACGTGCTTCATCCCGCGCTTGCGCACGTCGCGCCAGTAGGCGATGTCGTTCGCGCGGTTGTGCGCGCCGTGCGCGCGCCACACGACGCTGCCCGTGACGTGTCGCCACGGCGAGACGGGATTCGGCACCACGGGCAGCACGTCCGCGAAGCGGCTGCCAAACGAGTAGACGAACCGCTCGAAGCACGGATTGCGCACGCCGTCCGTACGCGGCACGTAGCGCGTGCCGCCGTTCGCGGCCAACGCATCCTCCACGAGGTCGGGATCGCTGAACGGCGTCGAGGCGTTCGACTGCGTCCAGTCCATCGTCGCGGCGTGGAAGAGCGGGCCCGACGGCGTGTCCGTCACGAGGACGAACGGACGCGCCGCGCCGTAGCCGTTATAGGTGTAGTACGGCACGCGCACGAGGCGCGGCCGCGTCGGCTCCGGCCAGCTGCCGAAGCGCACCTCCGCCACGCGTCCGCCGTCCGCGCGCACGTCCGCCACGAGGGACTGTCCCTCCACGTGGAAGCGCACCTCCGCGCGGCAGCCTGTCGCCGCGCACGTGCCGCGACAGGTGACGTCGAGCGGCGCGACGCGGTTCGTCACCGCCACGTAGGGACAAGCCGCGCGGAACGGCTGGCCCTTCGGGTCGTCGGACGCGAACCAGAGTCCGCCGCCTTTCGCGAACGGCTGCCACGTCTTGCCGCCGTCTCGGCTGAACGCAAGGTCGTCCCAGATGGCGAGGTCGGACGGAAGACGAAACTGGAACGTCTCGCCGCTCGGCGGCGGCACGACGGTGAGCGCGCGGTTCGGGAACGGCAACGTGCCGTCGCCCGTGTTGATGCCGGCGGGGGCGTCGGGGAACACGCGGTTCGCACGCTTCGCACGCGCCTTGAAGGAGACGGGCGCAAGTTCTTCCTTGAACGCGCAGAAGCTCGTAAAGTCGAGCGAGCGGTCCTCCGTGTTCGTGCCGCCCGTCAGCGAGAAGCCGGTGAACGTAGCGCCGCGCGCCGCACGGACGATGAGGTCGTCCTCGAGGCGCCGCTGCGCGAGCCACCATTCGAGGTGGTGGATGTGCGCCACCTGCACGGAGAACGACTTGCCGTCGGCGTCGAGGAACTCGGCCGTGATCGTCGTCGAGGGTGTGCCCTTCGCCTTGGCGGAGTAGTAGACGTTGTTGCCGTAGATCCAGAGCGACACCGCATCGAACGCATGCGCAATGCGCACGGGCTGCGGCGGCAGGATCCGCACGCTCGGCTTCTTGCCGGTGCCGCGATAGACGAGGCGCACCACGCCCGGACCGAACAATTTCCGGTCCGTGGCGCTTTCAAGGCGCGCGACGGCGTTCTGCGTCTCCACGCGCCACCCTGCGGCGTCGGTCATCGGCAGGATCGGCTCGTGGTCGTCGTGCGTACGGTTCGCCCACACGATCTCGTAGGGGCGTCCGTCCACATCCGCGGCCGCGCCAAAAGCTCCACCGGCCAGAAACACGGCGGCAACCATGCCCAGCAGTCTTTTCATGTCGTTCTCCTTGAAGCCGTCAATTTCCGAATGCCCCGTCGAACGCGATCGCTGACGGCGTGAAATCGAGCCTGCGCACGAACGCGAGCGCCTCCTTCGCGCCGTGAAGACGATCCATGCGCGAATCCTCCCATTCCACCGAGAGAGGCCCCTTGTAGCCGACGTCGTTGAGCGCCACGATGATCTCCTCGAAGTTCACGTCGCCGCGTCCGAGGGAACGGAAGTCCCAGTAGCGGCGCGGGTCGCCAAAGTCCACGTGCCCGCCGAACACGCCCACCGTGCCGTCGCCGTGCCCCCACCACGCGTCCTTCATGTGGACGTGGAAGATGCGTTCGCCGAACAGGCGGATGAACTTCACGTAGTCCACGCCCTGGTAGCCGAGGTGCGAGGGGTCGTAGTTGAACCCGAACGCGGGATGCCCGCCGATCTCCTCCAGCGCGCGCTGCGCGGACGCGATGTCGAACGCGATTTCCGTGGGGTGGACCTCCAGCGCGAACTTCACGCCGTTGTCCGCGAACACGTCGAGGATCGGCTTCCACGCCTTCGCGAACGTGCGATACCCTTCCGCGATCATTTCCTTCGTCACCGGCGGGAAGGAGTAAAGGTATTGCCAGATGGGCGAACCCGTGAAACCGTTCACCACCTTGATTCCCATGTTCCGCGCGGCCTTCGCGGCGAGCTTCATCGTCTTCACCGCCCATGCGCGCATCGCTTTGGGGTCCTTGCGCAGCGCCTTCGGCGCAAAGCCGGCGTGGCGCGCGTCATAGACGTCGCACACCAGCTGCCCCTGCAGGTGGGCGGAGATCGCCCAGCAACCGAGCCCATGCGCCGCGAGACGGCCCTTGAGGTCGTCGCACCAGCCCTTCGACTTCGCGGCGGCTTCCACGTCGAAGTGGTCGCCGATAAGACCAAGCTCAAGGCCGTCGTAGCCCAGTTCCTCCATCGTCTCGCACACCTTCGCGAGCGGCAGATCGCCCCACTGGAGCGAGCAGATCGTCACTTTTCTTGCCATGTCAACTGCTCCTTTTCTCGAATGCGTCGCTGTGAATCATTTGGCAAGGATCGTCAGGCGACGGGCCTTGTACGCGCCGGCGTTTTTCGCGAACGTCCAATCCGGATTCGGTCCCTCCGCGCTGTTGCCGATGCCGATGTCTGCCGCGCCGTGGCCGTTGAAGTTGTTGTAGGCCATGACGGTCGTGCCGTTCTTCCAGTCGTGAATCTGCAGGCAACCGTATCCGGGATTGGGTCCACCGGCCGCATCGTTGAAATCATAAACCTTGTCGTCCCCGCCGATTCCGGCCAGTTTCGCACCCTGGCCGTAGTTGCCGTTGAAAAACTCGATCACGCCTTCCTGCGGACCTTCCTTCACGCATGCGCGATTGGAACGCACGACGAGATTCCCGACCTTCTGCTGGAAGAAGGCCTTCGTGACGGAGGGGACGCCCAGTTTCGCGGCATCGGACGTGAAGGCGTCCATCGCGGCGACGGCCCAGTCCACGGAATCGTCCTTGCAGACGAGTTCCATGACGTACGCCACGCGGGAGAAGGCACCAACCTTCGCCGAATCGTCGACGGAATAATTCCCCGCCTCGAACTTCCCGGTTGCCGGGATATCGGCCACGTAGACCGTGCGGAAGCCTTCGAGCTCGGGCACCTTCAGCGCATCGCCCAGCCTGGACGGCGCGTCGCGGCGGCCGTCGGCCGGATTCCGCGCGTCGATCTCGAACGGACCGAGCGGCAAGCCCGAGTCGAACGAATACAGTGCGCCGATCCAGGGCTTGGACGCGAGATAGCGCAGACGGCGCGGCTGGGCGATTCCGTCCGCCTTGACGACAAGCTCCGCGCCGTTGAGCGTCCCCTTCCCGGCCCCGTCGTTGATGACTTTCGCCGGCTTGAACATACCCTCCGGCCCGGCGATTTCAAAACCCTGCACGCCTGAACGATCCGCATTGTAGACGTACCACGCGGTGGCATCGCTGAAGGACATCACGAACGCGCCGTCTTTGAGCTTCCATTCCTTGAGGGCGGGCGAATTGTCGATGACATCGTCAAATCCATAGTCGCGCTTGAGAGCGTGGAGGGCGAGTCGGCGGGCGACAGTCTCCTTGTCGTTGGGATGGATGTCCCAAGGATTGCCGACATCGCACGTGACCGCCATTCCCGCGTTCTTTTCCTCGCGCTCGAAGATGGCCTGCCCCTGCTGCACCTCGAACCAGCTGTGGCTGAACGGGGCGAGCTGCACAAAGTAGAGCTTGAGGCCGGGGTTCTGGAACTCCTTCGCCCAGCCGTCGTAGAGCGCGTGCATCCGCTCGCTGTAGCTTCTGCCCTGCCCGGCGTTTGAACATCCCTGGTACCAGATGAACCCTTTGATTGCGAACGGCGCCCACGCCGCCACCATGCCGTTCCAGAGCGCCGTGGGCTGCTGATGGGCGCGCTTGGCCGTCTCGGAGATTTCCGGCGGCGTCTTGAAGCCGCAGGGGGGCGTCCACGTCTCGATGCACGTGCCGCCCCAGGACGAATCGACGATTCCCACGGGGACGTCGAGCGCGTCGTAAAGCTCCAGCGCGTAGTAGAACGCCACGGCGGAAAGGTTATAGCCGAACGTCTCCTTGAACGACGCGGGGGAGAAGTCGCGCCACACGGCTTTCCAATCGTAGCGCGGCTCGACCTTCCAGACCCTTCCGTTCTTCGCGTATCGGACGAACGGACGGCGGACGGATGCCGTCATCACGCCGCCTTGCCCGTCACGGTAGCGCGGATTCGGCCCCCAGATCGGACATTCCATGTTGGACTGCCCGCTCGCAAACCACACCTCGCCGACGAGGACGTTCCGGATCTCCTCCGTGTTGGCAGAGCCAGACACCTTCAAGACGCGATTCTCCTTGGATGCCGGCAGAGGGTCGAGCGCGATGCGCCAGGCGCCCTTCGCGTCCGCCGTGACGGACTTGACCTGTCCGGCGAACGAAACCGTGACGGTCTCGCCTGCGTCGGCCGTTCCCCACACGGGAACCGCGCGATCGCGCTGCAGGACCATGTTGTCGGCAAACGGCGTCGCCGTCGCCACCTTCGCCTCTGCCGCAAACGCGGACAAAACCGCCGCAGCGGCAACAATCGTCTTTTTCATGGGTGCTCCTATCGTTTTCATGCACAGATTATACCACAATTCCGCATATCCTATACAAGTCGCCACGGCTCGCGGAGCGGGCGCTCCAGCAGGCGATCCGCCGCCGCGTCGCCGACGATACGCTCGTTCGCGGGATCCCACGTGAGCTTCCGCCCGGTGGCGATCGCCGCGCGGCAAAGATGGCCGATGCTCGCCGAGCGATGCGCGATCTCGGCGGGCGTGAGCGTGGCGGCACGGTTCTTCACGCAGTCGATGAACTGGCGCTGGTGCCCCGGGCTCTTGAGGCGTATCTCTCCCGCCTCGATCCGGCTCTCGCGCAGCGCGCGCGACGAGGCGTCGAAATGGCCACGGTTCACCCACACCCATTCGCCGTTCTCGCCGATCCACTTCGTGCCCATCTTGACGCCATTCCCGTCGTTCGCGACGGTCATCTTGATGCCGTTCGCGTATTCGCATTCGATCTTGTAGCTCTTCGGCGTGTCGTAGATTCCCTCGCGGTCGTCCGGCGCGGAGCCCTTGAAGGACGTCGGTCCGGAGAGGTCCGTCCCCAGCCCCCACTGCGCGATGTCGCCGTGATGCCCGATCCAGTCCATGAGCTGCCCGCCGCCCCAGTCGGAGACCCAGCGCCAGTGCCAGTCGTACACGCCCTCGAACGGACGCTCCGGCGCGGGCCCCACCCACATGTCCCAGTCGAGGCCGTCCGGCACCGCCGCGCCCGGCGTGGCGGCCGGGCCGCGCCCGCCGCTCGGAAGCCCCACCTCCACGCGCGCGATCTTGCCGATGCGCCCGTTCTTCACAAGTTCCACGGCGCGCTGCATCTCGCCGCGCGACCGCTGCCAGCTGCCCGTCTGCCACACGCGCCCGTTGCGCTCCACCGCGCGCACGAGCGCACGCCCTTCGCGCAGGTCGTGGGAGAACGGCTTTTCGCCGTAGATGTCCTTGCCGCAGTTCGCCGCGTAGACGCCGATCACGGCGTGCCAGTGGTCGGGCGTCGCCACGATCACGGCGTCGACGTCGTCGCGCATGCAGACGTCGCGGAAGTCACGGCACGTGGCGCAATCCCTGTTGCCGTAGCGATTGTCCACCTCCGCCTTCCCGCGCTCGCGCTTCCCGCGGTTCACGTCGCACACGGCAAGGACGCGCACGTCGGGCATCCCCAGGAACGCGCGCATGTTGCCCATGCCCATGCTTCCAGCGCCGATGAGCGCCATCGTCACCTGGTTGGACGGCGCGGCCGCGCCCAGCACGGACGCCGGCACCACGTTGAACAGGCCAAAGCCCGCGCCCGCCGTCAGAAACGCCCGGCGCGAGACGCCGGCGCCAGAATCACTCCGCTTCATCATTTCGCCTCCTTCAGGCCGAACGCGGCCGCCGTCTTCTTGATTTTTTCGAGCCGGGCCTTGTCCACGCCCGCCTTCACGTCGATCTCGTGGATGGACCAGTAGTTCGAAGGGCGCTCGTCTCTCTGGACGATCTTCACGTGCCGGGCCGCGCACCCAAGGCGGATCTGCGTCATCTTCTCCGTCTTGTCGTCGCAGGTCGCCACGGGGCCGTTCCAGTTTTCCCCGTCGAAGGAGACGAACACGTCGCAGCCCGCCGGCGTGTCGTGCGGGGACTTCGTGGTGTCGAGCGTCATCGTGTCGATGAACACGCGCCTTCCAAGGTCGAGCGAGAACCAGACTCCCTTCGAGTGGAAACCGGTGCTCCAGCGCGTTTCCGGCTTGCCGTCGCAAGCTCTTTCCGGCTTGTCGCCGCCGTTGGCGCGCGACGCCGCGCATTTCCACGCGCTCTTGGGGGGCGACTTGGGGGAACCGCCGTTATTCAGCACCTCGCGGGCGATTTCGCAGTAGACCTTTTTCGCAGCCTCGCCGAACGCCGCGTCTGCGGCCAACCGCTCCCACGTGTCGAGCGCGTCAAGCCCTTTGTCGCGCGACAGGAACTCCTGCGCCTTCTTGCGTGCGGCAGGCCTCCCCTTCTGCCAGGCTTCAAGTATCGCTGCCTCCCGGCCTGCCGCGTCGAGCGGCTTGACGACGCTCGTCCAGAACACGTTCCCCGCCGCGTTCGCCTCTTCACCCTTAATCGCATGGAACCAGGCTCGAACCTGCGCGTCCGTCGCGTAGGACGCCATCTTCCCGAACGCCTTCCACGCCGCCTTGCGCGTTGCCGCGTCCGACGACGCGATAAACGACTTCCAGCGCGGCAGAAGCTTCAGCTCCGCACGCTTCGCAGCCACAGACAGCAGTGCGGCATCTTTCGACGCAAGGTCAAATATCTTCTCGCCCGCGCCCGGAAGGCTCGCCAGCGCCTCTTCCGCGGCCAGGCCCACCTTGCCGCCGCGCGTACGCGCGCCGTTCAGCAGATCCACGTCGGCCTCGCTTCCCAGCGCGCCCAGGGCGGCACATGCGGCTGCGGCGACGTCCTCGTTCGGATCCGCGACGCGCGCGGCTACCTCCTTCGCGCAATCCTTCGCGCCGTCTTGCGCGAGCCGTGCGAGGATCGCGCACGTAAGCGCGGGCGAGGCGCCAGCCAACGCCTTCTTGAACTCCCGGGAGGGAATTGCGATCCCGCGTCCGAAAGCGGCCTGGCGCACGTTCTTCGCGGGGTCGGACACTACTTCGGAAAATGCCGCCGGGTCGGCCATGAGGACGACACGCGCGGCGATCGCGCGAAGCGTATCGGAAAGGTCCTTTCGGGCGAAGACCTTCCGCGCGGTCTCGGCGACGGCCTTCGCGCCCTCCTTGTCCGCTTGGCGGGCCAGCGCCGCGCCAAGCGTGAACTCGCGTTCCTGGCGTCCACGCCAGTCAGATCCGGTGAAGGGTTTGTCGAGGACGACCGCCGCAAGTTCGGCAATGGGCGGGACGTCCGTTTCCCCAGGAGTACCGTTCCCAACGGACGAGACACCCGTTCTGCCAGGGGCATCATCCGCCTTGAGCGTCCCCATCGCGTAGGCGAGGCCCGCGAAGATGTGCGCGCGGGTATCGGCCGCGTCCCAGGCGCGGCGGTCGTGCGCGAACGAAGTGTAGAACACGCGCCCGTTGCCGTAGCGGCGAATCCACGAGACGGCGAAATCCTTGTCCGCGCGCTTCATCCCCTTTACGCCGGCGGTAGCGGGATCGGAAAGGTCGAGCGAGACGAGCACGTGCAGCTTCGCGCGGTCGTAGAACGGCGAGGCCTGCTGGTAGATTTCCTCGCCGCGCTTGAACTTGCCGTCGGCGAAGCCCTTGAACGGCGCGGTGAGCGGACTCTCCCTGTCCTCCACCTTGAACGCCCACGTTCCGCCCGATCCCCACGGGTGGCCGTCGAACCGCCCGCCGACGAGGTCGGCGCAGTCCGGCGCGTCGTAGAAGTTGTCCGCCCCCGCGTGGATCGCGCAGAGACCGCCGCCCCAGCGCACGTAGGAGCAGATCGAGGGCGCGACGGCAGGATGGTCCTTCGTCTTCATGTGCGTCGTGTTGTTCAGGACGAGCGCATCGTACTTGGCGAGGTTGCCGATCTCGAGCGCGGCGTAGTTGTCCGAGAAGTCGACGACGAACGCGCCTTTCTTCGCCTCCGCCTCCATCATCTCCTTGCACGCCGCGATGGACGCCTTGTGGTTGAAGCCCTCGCACCGGCTGAACACCAGCACCTTCTTTGCATTCGCGGAGGTTTCTGCCGCCGATGCGGCCGCCGCCAGCGCGAGGACGGCAACCGACGGCAGGATTCTTGTCATATTCATGAGTTTGCTCTCTTTCGCCTAGTAGATGACAATGTCTTTGCGGCGGGCGGGCGGCGTGACGACGAGATTCCTCACCTCGCCGTTCTCCACGCGTCCCTCGACCGTCGTGTTGCGCGGCGCGTGAAGCTTGAAGTCGCAGTTCCAGTCCTTCGGCCACGCCGGCAGGAGGAATATCCTGTCGCCCTCGTATTGCATCAGCATGGACTGAAGGGAATTGACGAACACGCTGCCGTCGTCCTGATCCGGACACCAGTCGAAGTTCGGCCCCCAGTACGCCGGCCAACGGTAAATCTCCTTCGAATGGGTCAGCGCACGTTCGGCGACATGTTCCCGCGCCTCCTCGGCCAGACCGAGATACGCCGCGTTCAGTTCGTCCTGCGCCCATCCGCGATACAGCTTGTGGAAGCGCCCGGCGGCATACGTGCGCCGGCCGATCTCGGCGTTGGACTTCTCGAACGAGCAGAGGCGGAACGGGAACACGCAATACAGTTCCGGCGTCTCCACGTTGCGGTGGTTCGCGAACTTTTCGGCCGGCGCGAACACGACGTTGCCGTCGTCGATCCTGCGCGTGGGCGGTTGCGGCGCGCGTGCGCGAATTTTCGCGAAGAGGGCACGGTCTTCGTCGGGGAGCAGATCGTCTGGCATGGCGAGCAACAGGTCGGTCACGCGGATCAACCCGGAGACCTCTGGCATCGGATTGGTGCAGTCCCACCACGTTTCGAGGGCCTGCGCCGGATACATGAGGTAGCGCCCGTTCTCGTCGAGCGCGTAGTGCTCGTCGAAGTAGCGCACGAACGCGCGGATCGCCGGGAGCGCCTTTTCCCTGAACCATGCGTCGTCGCGGTCATGTTGCCAACGCATGACGGCCATGAGCGAAAGCTCCAGCTGCCCCACCCACTCGTACTTGTGGTAGCCGCTCTCCTGCAGCTTGTCCCTGCGGTCCTTCCATTCGCACTCCGGCCCGTACGTGTCCATGAAGTGGTCGCCCCACGGCTGGATGCACTCGGGGAAATACGCGCCCCCGTGTCCGAGGTATCTTCTTGTGCGCTTCAGGTTGAAGTCGAGCAGCCCGAAGTACATGCGGAAGAGCGGTTCCGTCGAGTCGACGTCGCCGGAGGCGAACATCGGATAATACGGCAGGCGCGTGTTCTGCCACCAGTAGCCGCTGCCCCAGCGCCGGTAGTCGGGATCGCCTTTGTAGGGAACGGTGAAGATCGAACCGTTGAAGCGGATCGGCAAGCGTCCAAAGCCGGCGCAGAGCGAGACGTACCGTTGGCAGGCGTAGGCGCGCGTCACGCCAGCGCATTCCTCCGCGAGCGTGAACCTGCCCCTTTTCCGCATCTTCTCGCCGCCCACGTCGATCTCGACGTCGCCGAACGGCGACACCGACACGGAAATATTCGTCTCTCGTCCTGACGCCACCTTGGCGGGATGGCGGTAGATGTCCACGCCGACGATCAGACGCAACCGTTCCTGGTACAAATCGACGAGAAAGCCGTCGTGTCCTCCCGGCGTTATGTTGTCGAGCAGCCGCTGCGGCCTGGTTGCGTCTTTCGTGACGAAACGACACGCGAAACGGAAGCCGCCGTTCTTCGCAAGCGCATCCGCCGCCTGCGCCACGACGGCATTCGCGATCTTCTCGCCCGTCTTCGGCGCGCCGGAATAAGCCTTCTCGCCTCCGAAAGCCACGTCGGCCGTCACGAACGTGCCGAGGAAGCGGTTGCCGCCTTTCGAATCGACGCCAAAGCTCAACGGCAGCTTGGGATTCAGCGGGAAATCACGGCGCGGAGACCTCGACGATGCGCCCGCGCGCGGCGTCACGTCTATGTGGCTGCGTTCCCAAAACGCGGCCCACGCCCTAACATGCGCGGCGCGTTTCGCGTCCTCGCCGTCGGACGTCCAGCCGTCCCTCGCGAGCATCGCCTCCGTGCGCCGCCGCCACTCCGCCTCGTCCCTGCAAGGGTGGAGGCTCGTCACGGCGGTGAGGAACAGGACGCGCGGTCCTTCCATCTTTCTGGTGATCGCGCCAAAGACGCGATTCGACAGCAAGTCCGGCTTGCCCAAGTCGCCTGTCGCCTGATAGTAGTCGTAGGCCTTCATCAGCTCGGCGACGGTCTCGTTGCGGTTCACGTGACACCATCCGCCCGGCACGAGACGGTCGGCGGCGATGGTGAACTTCTGGCCCGCCACGTTCTCCTTGAACTTTCCCCCGTAGAACCGGATGCCGAGTTCGTATTCGCCCACGCCGAACGCCTTCGCTCCGCCGGGATAGAGACGCCAATTCACCACCTTCGCGTCGGCTGCGGGCGCGCCTTTCACGTCGCACACGACAATGGAGTCCGTGCCCTGCTGGATACGGTAGCGGAGCGACACCGCCTCGCCGCCGCTCTTCCACGAGGCCTCGAACTCGCCTCGCGCCAGCGAAAGCTCCTGCCGGAACGTTCCCGCGTCGACGGGCTTCTTCGTCTCGTAGTCGATCGCGCCGGTCTTGACGTGACGTCCGCCCTCGTTCCAGGTGTCGGAGCCCTGGAGAATCGTATGGAGCGCACCGTCCGCCGTCACCCATGCGACGGCCCCCAGCTCCCCGTTGCCGAGGAGCATCGCGCCGTTGGCGTCCTCGGCCGGCGTATCGAACACGACAGGCTGTGGCGTCCAGCCCTGCGCCGTCGCGACAAGCGGCGCGACAGCCAGCGCGAGCGCGACGGCCTTGGCCCACACCGTTTTTCCGAGCATGCTTTCCCTGGACATTGCCAAATCAGACCTTGCACATCTGGCGGATAGCGGCGAGGTCGGCCTCTCCCTGCGTAAGCCCCTTCTTCGCGGGCTTGATACGCGAGGCGAGCGCCACGCACACGTCCACGGCCTCGGAACTCTGGCGGATGAAGCGGCGCATGCGGTCGATCGCCTCTTCCTTCGTCGTGCCGCCGTCGCAGCGGAGCATGTGGCAGTCGAACTCGATGATGCCTTTCCAGCCGCAGTCCGCGAGCGTCCGGAACATCCACACCGTCTCCTTCAGGCCCTCGGGCCCCACGAGCGGCGGGAAATCGTCGTCGAACTGTCCCTTCATCTGCGAGCCGAAATGCAGGAACTTCAGCTTCCTGCAGGCGATCAGATACGAGACGGTGAGGACGGAGTTGATGAGGCACATGCCCTCGTGCTGGAGCAGCTCGGGATTGACGCCCCAGAAGTCGGGCTTCTTGAGCCGCGTCATGATGAAGCCGACGGAATGTCCGCTCGTCGGCAGGAACATCGCGCCGCGCGGCTCGTTCGGCTTCGGCTCCACGGTGCCGCCCACGTAGTTCTTGAGGCCCTTCTTCCCGATGTAGTCCGTCACGTGGTTCAGCCCCTCGGCGAGCCAGTCGTAGCAGCGCTTGAAGTCGCATCCCGGATAGCTCTCGAAGCCGTCGCGCGCCACCCAGTAGACGTAGTGCCGCGCGCCGAGGAACGCGCCGATGCGCAGCGTGCGCTCCACCTTCTTCGCCGCCAGCGCACGAACCTTCGGATCGGGATTGCAGAGGCCGCCCGCCCTGAACATCGGATGCCCGTGGAGCGAGCAGATCGAGGCGTTCACCTTCACGCCCGCCTTACGGAGGATCTTGCGGATCGCGACGAGCTTCGCGTAGGCGGCGGACTTTGGATCGAGGTCATCCTCGGGATGCGCCGGGTCCCACGGCACGAGGTCGTCGTCGTGGTAGCTCGTCATCTCAATCAGCCCTTCCGTCTTGGCGTCCGCAATAATCTGCGCGACCTCAAGCGAGTCGAGCTTCGGCTGCACGGGGCCGCCGAACGGATCCCCAAGCGGGTTGGCGACGCACCAGAACGGCATCGAACGGGCGTTTACGCACAGTTTGTCGTACATGTTTCTTCTCCTTTGTTTCTCTAACGAATGATGATGACTGTCGCGCCGAACTTGACCTCGGCGGAAACTGCGGTCCGCGCCGCTCCGTCCACCGTCACCGTCTCCTGCTTCGCCTTCGCGATCCAGTTCCGCGGCAGCCCCGTCGCGACCGGCAGCGCGGCCAGCTCCGCGTCCGTCAGCGTCGCGCCGGGCGCGAGCAGCATGAGTGGCACGGTGAAGAACTGTTCGTTCGCCGCGCGCGCCGCGATGCCCGCGTGCGTGAGCGCGCCCCCCTCCTCGAACACGATTGGCCCCTTCAGCACCACGCCGTACGGCAGCGTCGGGTCGTCCGGCGCGCAGAGCGTGCCGCCCGCCATCACCGTCACCGCGCCCGGAAGCGCGCCGACGGACGCCGGCACGAGCGTGCCGCGCCGCACCACCGTGCCGCCCGTGTAGGCGTTCGCGCCGGCGAGCACGACCGTGCCGTCCGCGTAGACGCTCAGCGCGCCCGGCCCCGCGATCGGGCAGTCCACGCGCAGCGTCGTGTTGGATCCGTAGGCGTTGAACCACGCGCCGCCCGGGTACGGGCGATCCGACGCGAGGTTGTTGGTGGAGTAGCTCGCGCCCGACCCTGCGTCGTCTTCCAACGTGCCGCACGTGCCGCCCGTGTTGTAGAGCCAGATGCCGCGGTTCGAGTCGTCGAGCGTCACGTTGTTCGTCACCATCAGCCCCGCGCCGTTGAACTGCAGCTGCCGTTCCGCAAAGGCCGGGGGATTCGCGCCGAGCGACTCCTCGCACGCGATGCGGCAGTAGAAGTTCGTCTGGCCGCGCGCGTAGACGATGCCGTGGAAGTTTGTGTTGGCCGCGTGGAGGGCGACCGTGTACATCTTCGCCCCGAACGCCGGGTTGCCGTAGCCGTACATCTGGAGCTGGCCGCAGCCGGACAGCTCGGAGTAGAGGTCGAGCGTCCGCTTCTGCGAGGCCGAGTTGAGCCCGAGCGCGTAGTCCCCCACCGGCGCGAGGTGGAGGTCGCCGTCGATCGTCACGTTGCGCGGCGTGGACACCCACCAATCGGACTTGTTTATGCACCATGCGTTCGTCAGGTAGCTGCACTGCGTGTTGTTGGCGCTCTTGAGGGTGATGCCCAGGCCGTCGAACACCAGCTTGCTGCCGGGGAACGTGTACACGCTGCCCCTGTCCGGCGTACGGAACACACCCCAGTTGACGACATAGGTGTTTCCCGCCGTCGCCGCCACGGCCTCCTCGTTCGCGTCGCCCCTGTTGTGCTTCCACGCCTTCGTCGTGAAGGCGGAGGTGTCGATCACGTCGCTCACCGCATGGTAGTAGACGTTCGCCGAAGGCGTCCGCGTGAACAGCAGCGTCTCCGTGCCGTCGCCATTGTCGCGCACGGCGAGGTCGACCGTGTCGGGATGGCTGGAATAGAGCCAGCCATGGGCGAGCGCCTCGGAGAGCGCATGCCCCGGCGCCTTCACGAGCTGGAACGTGACACCATGCACGCGCTCGGGGACAGTGGCGCTGGTGTCGTAGACATTGACCGCCCCGGCATGCGCGAACTCCATCGAATCGGTCACGACGAGACGCGGCACGTCCGGATCGGCGTCGCCGAGCGACACCCAGAGGTTGCCGGACCTGAAGACGAGACGCGCGATCGTCAGTTCGTTCGAGGAGACGCCGAAACCGGCCGTAACCGTCACGTTGGGAAGCGAGACGGGATTCGGCCCGTCGAACCACGTGACGCCGCGCTCGAGCGAGATCGCCCCCGTGTAGTCCGCGAACGAGCCGGTGAAGTGCACGACGCCCGAATCGCCCGTCTTGACGATCGGCCCCGCGCCCGAGATCGGGCCGCGAATCCACGCCGTCGCGTAGCTGGACACCTGCAGCCGCATGCCGGGATAGCTCGAACCAGAGGAACCCTGCGTGTTCGGCAGGGTAATGCCGCGTGTCGCCGCCGTCTCGAGATTGTTGGTGATGATCCAAAGCGGTCCGTTGATCGTGATGGCGTCAGCAGTCGTCGTGGCGGGAACGGCGCCGAACGCGACGTCCGAGTTGACCGTGAAGTTTCCGCCGCCCGCCGCGCGGAACTTCCCCGTGAATCCGGAGTTGTCGCCCTCCAGCCGCACGTACTTGGTCTTGGACGTCACGAGGTTCGTCATGGGCAGCATCAGCCAGATCTCCGTGCCGGGCCCCGAGATCGGCGCCTTCACGACGATGCCGCGCTCGTTCGGCTCGACGGTCTGGAGACGGAAATCCTTGCCGCTCTTCACCGTGATGTTTCCGGCAAGGTTGAAGTAGGTGTTGTCCGTGGCGTTCTGGATGTAGCCGCCGTCGGCGATCAGGTTGGGGACGGTGATTGTGGTGCCGCTCTTGCCCTTGAACCCGATGTAGGCACCCGTTCCGGAAAGCGTCAGCGAATCGCCGCCGAAGGTATGGTCAGAGGCCGAATTGTTCGGCGTGCGGAGCATGGCCGTGGTAATGTAGTCGTTGCCCGCGCACGGCGGCTCGGTCGCCTTCACGGACGTGTTCGAGTTCAGCACCCATTTCCCGATCTCGTTGAACGAGGTCGTACCGCCCGGATCCTGCCCGCTCATCTTGTACGTCTCGCCATGCGCCGCCACACACAAGATCGCAGCGGCGACGAAGAGCACCCGATCACGCCTTTTGTCAAATTCCACCATAATTGCTCCTAACGGTGTTGTCAGTTTATCATGTTTCCGCTAAAGCCGCAATCGCCCGTGCCGCCAGCAGCGCGCCACCCACGGCGGCGGAGTCGGGCACGTCGAGCGTGCGAACCTCCGCACCGAAGATTTCGCGGATCGTCGCGAGGATGCCCTTCGATCGCGAGGCGCCGCCTGTCACGTAGATGGTCTTGAAATCGCCGATCCAGCGCGTCCGCTCGCGCATGTTGGCGACCTGCCCTTCCACGACGGCACGGATCTTCACCTCGGGCGCGGCGGCGTCCCAGTCGAAGTTCGCCTCGATGCCCGTCGCGTCGTGCTTCGGCGTGAGCTCCGTCTCGAAGTAAGGAAACGCACGCTTTCCGCCGTTGCCGGGCGGCGTGAGGGAGAACGCCGTCTCGTCGAAGAACGTCCAGTCCGCGCCGCAGTCCCGCCGTACGCGGTCGCGCGCGAGCGAGCCGTTCTTGAAGCAGGAGAGCGACATGAAGCCACCCGCCGGATTGCCGAACACGTGCCCGCAGCCATCCGGATCCGTGCGGAACTCCGGCATCGCCGCAAAGAAGGTGTCGCTCGTCCCGAGCGAGATCACCGCGCAGCCGGGCGTCGCCGCGCCGCACCCCACGAGCGAGGCGGGATTGTCCCCCGTGAACGGCGTCACGGGGATGCCGGGCTTGAGGCCATATTCCGCGAAGCGTTCCGCCAGCTGGAGCGGCGCGTCGCCCGGCTTGTGGACGTGCGGCAGCTTCGCGAGCAGGCCGGGCGCGGCAAATGCGCAGATGTCCTCGTCCCACGTGAGCGTCTGCAGGTTCAGGAGGTTCATGCCCGCGCCGTCGCCTATCTCGATCGGCGCGTCCGTGCCCGTCAGCACGGAGGTGAGGTACGAGCTGAGCAGGTGGACGCGCGCCGTCCGCGCCCATGCCTTCGGATCCTCCTTCGCGAACTTCATCACCTGCGCGGCCGCGAACCGCTCGATCGCGGGCGAACCGGTGCGCGTGCGGAGAGCCTCGCCGAAGCGGACATCGAGCGCTGCCACCTCCGCGCCCGTGGAGGAGTCCATCCAGATGGGGCTTTCCGCACGGGAGAAGGTTCCGTCGGCGGCAAGGTACACGGTCGCGTGCTGCTGGGCGTCGCCGCCCACGGCGGCGATCTCGTCCATCGGCGCATCGCCGTCGCGCAGGCGCGCCAGCACGAGTTCCAGTCCCTTTGTCCACATCGCGGGGTTGGCGCGGCGCACACGCGGATCCGCGTTCGGCAGGAAGCCGTCCGGCGAACCGAACTCCGGAAGATCCTTTCCGTAGTTCACCGCCGCGGACGCGACGACGCGTCCCTCGGCCGCGTCGTACACGACCGCCTTCGTCCCTTGCGTCGAGGAATCTATTCCAAGCGTCAACATACGATTCTCCTTCACTCGCCCGTTCCTTCGCTCGCCAACCTCCCAAGCCAGATGTAGTCGATGCGGCAGGTGCCGGTCACCTTCTCGCCGTCGGCGGAGAAGGAAAGCTTCAGCTGCTTGAGGTTGCCCACGGGCGGCAATGGCACGGTGTACACCGTGTCGTCCGCGTCCATCGGCGTCACGTCGAACGCGACCGTGTTCTTCTCGTCCCACGCCGGCGCGCGGCCGTTCGTCTGCCACCACAGACGCATCTTGCGCGACGTCGTATGGTTCTGCATCTTGACGCGCATCGCGTTCGCGCGCGCCCCGCCGCATTGCACGCCCACGTCCGTCTCGTCCGGCGTAATCAGGCACGCCTCCGCCGTGTCCTTCATCGCCACCACCAGGTAGTCGCCGCAGACGAGCCGCACGGGATGGGACTTCGAGTTCCAGAACGCGATCTTGCCGGGCAGGAACTCGTAGCCGGTGCCCGTCCCCTCCGCGCGCCAGCCCTGCATGTCGAGATTCTTCGCGAAGTCCCACGCCCGGAAGGTAAGCGCGCCCGGCGGCAAGACGTGGACCGCGGTGCGCGCCGTGCGCCAGAGCGTGCCGTTGTCGGCCTTGAGGTTTACGCGGTAGTCGCCTTCGGCGGGGAACGTCGCCTTCGTGCAGGCCGCAGCCGGCTTCGCGAACGTCACGCCGGCAGGTCCTTCCACCTGTTCCCACGCGAGCTCCGCCTTGCCGGTGACCTTGGCGGACAGCGCCGCCACGGGCTTGTCCGTCCACGTCTCGCCGCAGATCGCGACGCCCGGCGGATCGACGTACGGGAAGGCGCGGTCGAGCTCCTCCGCGAAGTCGAACTGGCGGTTGTTGGCGAGCGCCCAGTCGTTCGTGGTGGGCGAAAGGTTGACGTAGAACGGGATGCCGGGGATGAGCACGTAGCCGTTGTCTTCGATGAGGCCGTTCGAGCAGGCGACGTCGCGCGGCGTGCCGGGGCCTCCCCACACCTGTATCTCGCACGGGCCGTTCTTGCGCGAGTAGTTGTTGCGGTCGAACTTGCAGCGACGGATGTGCACGTTTCGCGTCTGGGGCGACCGGAGGCCCAGCACCTCGATGGCTGCGCCGGCGTTGTTGCGGAACGTGCACTCTTCCACAAGGCAGTTCTCGCCGCCCGCCTCGAAGTCGATGCCGCCCTGGTCCGGCGAGCCGGAGTCCGGCTGGTTGACGAAATGGCAGCCCCGGATGACGTAGCCGCAGTTGTTCGCGAGCATCACGCCCATCGTGCCGGCGGCCGCGTGCCAGCCGGACGCGTCGAAGAGGCAGTCCGTCATCCACGAGCGGCTCGCGCAGTTGTACGGGTGCGGCGAGGTGTTGTGCGCGTAGTTGTCGTGGCAGAACATCCGGTTCACGAACGTGTCCAGGCCGCGCACGCTGAACCCGCTCGAACACTGGTAGGACTCGCAGTCGCGCATCACCACGTGGCGCGCGCTGTTGCCGCCCGCCCAGATGCCGCACGAACGCCCGCCGCGCCCCGTCGCGCCCGGCTCGTCGCGCCACTCGGGGATGCCGTGCGAGTTGAAGCGGTACATGCCCTCGACGTGGTGCGCGAGGCACCGCTCCACGAGCACGTGCCCCGTGCCCGGCGCATCGCAGACGAGCGAGAAGCCTGACCCCGCGTTGCAGAAGATGAGGTCGCGCACCGCAAGGTACTCCGGATTGAGAATCAGGCCGCACCGGTCGTTGAGATGGCGGTTGCGCCGGATCTGCGGGCGTATCCCCTCGCCGTACGCGCCGATCTCCGCCCAGTTCTCGGCCGAGCCGCGCGCGGAGAGCGTCAGCTCCTCGTTGAACGTGCTCCCGCGCTTCAGGAGCAGCCGCTCGCCGGGGCCGAGCGTAAGGTTCGTCACGTTCGCGAACGACCTCCACGCCGTCGCGGGCGTCAGGCCGTCGCGCGCATCGTCGCCGGCCGCCGAGTCCACGTGATACGTCCGCCCGGGCGTTATCGGCGGGTTCCACGCCTTGGCCGAGAAGTCGGGATCGGTCGCCGGCAGAAAGATGACGCGCTTGCGTGTCCTCGCAACGGTTTTCTTCCCCTCGAAAAGCGTGAAATCAACGTCCACCGCGCCATCCTCGCCCGCTTCCACCGTCCATTCGAGCGGCATGTCGGCGCACTCCTCAAGCCCAGGGATATCTACGCGCGACGGTTCCACCTTCGCGCCGCCGACGGCTTTCGCCTCCAACGTGCACGCGCCGAGCGGCAATCCGATGTTGTCGATCTTTCCCATAAGACGCGCCGGCGCGCCGAGGCGCGGCATGAACTCGCGTGTACGAAAATGTCCGATCGTCACGATCGGCTTCTTCTCGTTGCGAATGCAGAAATCCTCGACCGCGATCTTACCCTTCGTCCCGAGGACAAGCGGGCAAGGCGTGGGCATGCACCGTCCGGTGCGACCGATGGAGTAGCCGACCTCGCCGTCCACGGCGACGCAAGATTTCTTCCCGTCCCATCCGGCCGAGACCACGTAGGCGCGCCCCGTCTCGACCTCGCGCTGGAACGAGGCGCGCGGCTCCCATCCGCCGTTGAGGAAGATGAAGAAGTTGAACGCGCCCGCGTGATCGCCCCGCTTGTCGTAGCGCAGCCAGTACTCGTTCTTTTTGCACGCGATCGTCGTCTCGCCCTGGGGCGGCGCGAGGAACGTCGCCCGACAGGCGACGTGGAAGCCGGCGCAGTACGACATGTCGGCGGGCATCTTCACGTCTGGCCCTGTCACGGAGACGTCCGCCACCGTGCCGAACATCGGCCCCATTACGAGGTCGCCGTCGCAGCCGAGGGGCGACTGCGGGCCGGGGCGGTGCCGCGTCGCCTTCTTTCCGTTCACCGCGAGCCAGCTGTTCGTGCCGTCCCAGCCTGCGGCCACGTCGTACCATTCGCCGGGCACGGGCTTCACGGGGACGGAAACGCGCGGCTCGGGCGTCCCCGCGTGGTTCACAAAGAAGCTGAACTTCACGCTCTCCTTCCCGCCATCCACGCGCAGCAGGTAGGCGCCAGGCGAGTTGACGTGGCCTTTCCGCAGGACGACCATCTCGCCCTTCTCCTCGACGGGAGCGTCGAACTTGACGCGACAGGCGATGCGCAGGCCCGGCCGCAGGTCGTAGCGGTAGCTGTCGGCGAGCGCGTGCGTTCGCGTCTTTTCGTCCATGCGGTATTCCGCCGCCACGCCCGTTCCGGCCATGACAGCAACGGCGGCAAGAACACGGAACAGACGGCCACGGCAACGCCCCGCCCCTGCAAAAGAAATGTTTTTCGACTTCACGCGACTCTCCTTAGATGTCCCAGACGGCGCCATCTCAAAACGCCGCAAGGCAGTATAGCAAACCGCGTCCCGCGTCCGCAACCTGAATCGGGCGCAAGCAGAAAAGCACGTCTTGTGCTATACTTGTTCCTGCTTCCCCGGCAAGTTCTCCGACAAGCAAAGGAACAAACAGATGCAAAGACGCGACTTCTTGAAGCAGGCCGCCGCCGCGCTGGCGGCGGCAGGAGCGGGCGGCTGCATGTTCGGCAGGCGTAAAGGCGGGATGCCTCAGGCCACGCGCGGCGTGGTCGTCAGCGCACGCGACCTCTCCGGCGCGTTCGACTGGCCCCGCCTCGCCCGCGAGGCTGGCCTCACCACCATCGCCACCCACATCGGCCCCCGCGACGTGATGCCGTTCATGCAAAGCGGCCGCGGCACGCGGTTCGTCGATGCCTGCGCGCGCAACGGCATCCAGGTGGAACACGAACTCCACGCCATCGACTGGCTCCTCCCCCGCGCGACGTTCGCCACCGAGCCGTCTTTCTTCCGCATGAACGCCAAGGGCGAGCGTACGCCCGACTCCAACTGCTGCCCCTCCAACCCCTTCGCGCTCGAAGTCATCGCCGGGCGCGCCGTGGAGGTGGCCCGCGTCTGCCGACCCACCACCGGACGTTATTTCTTCTGGATGACCGACAACGGCGCGAAGTGCAACTGCCCAAAGTGCACACCCCTCACCGGCGCTGAACAGGCCGTGATCGTCGAGAACGCCATCGTCCGCGCCCTGCGCGCGGAAATCGACCCGAACGCCACGCTTGCGCATCTCGCGTACCAGTTCACGATGGACCCGCCGCGCTTCGTCAAGCCCGACCCCGCCCTCTTCCTCGAGTTCGCCCCCATCGAGCGCTGGCGCTTCAAGGGCGTGCGCCGTCGCGACCCGCTCGTCAAGGGAGGAGCTTGGCTCGAAAAGCTTGACCGGCTTCTCGAAGTCTTCCCGGCCGACACGGCGCAGGTGCTCGAATACTGGCTGGACGCCTCGCTCTTCTCCGGCTGGCGGAAGCCCCTCGTCCGCATCCCGTGGGACGCCGCCAAGACCCGCGACGAGATCGCCGCCTACCGTGCGCGCGGCATCCGCCACTTCACCACCTTCGCCGTCAACGTCGACGACGACTACCTCGCCGACTTCGGTCTGGCCTCGCTCGACTGCGTACGCGAATACGGCCAGCTGCTTCAGGCTCCGGACGCGCGCTAGTCTAGATCTCGCGACGCCGCCACGCGTCGATCATCTGGCGGGCGATCGACCCCTTGCCGGGAATCGGCGGCAGGTCGTCGCGGCCGAACCAGCCCGATTCCAGGACCTCCTCGCCGTCAGGCGTCAGTTCGCCGCCCGCATGCTCGGCGCGGAACCCCACCATGATGTTCGACGGGAACGGCCACGTCTGCGACGCGACGTAGCGGATATCCTTCACCTCGATGGCCGCCTCCTCGCGCACCTCGCGCCGAACGGCCTCCTCGAAGTTCTCGCCCGGATCGACGAATCCCGCCACGAGCGACCAGTTGGCCGTCCGATAATGCGAATTCCGCTGCAGCAGCACGCGATCCCCTTTCGTCACCAGCACGATCACCGCCGGCACGATCTTCGGGTACGCCGCATAGCCGCACGCGGGACAGACGAACGCCCGCTCGCCCGGCGAGGCGTGCGGCCGCATCGCCGTCCCGCACCTTCCGCAGAAACGGTTCGCCGCCCGCCATTCCGACAGCTCGCGTTCGCGCGCCGCCGCCGCCAGCTCCGCCGGCGCCATCGTTCCCATCCGTGCACGAAAATCGTCCATGCCCGCAATTATAGCACGTTCCTGTTTTCCGCCTGCGCCAATCGTGGTAAAATATGCGCTTCCCATGACGGACGAAGACAGATTCGGCGGTTATACGCCAGGCCGGGCGACGCGCTTCTACGTGCCGCTCCTTGTCCAGGCGTTCTCCCAGTGCCTCACCTACCCGCTCGTGGCCGCCATCGTCTCGCACGGCTCTCTCGGCGTCGACTCGCTCACGGCCTTCGCCCAGGGACAGACCGTCATGTTCCTCATCGGCGCGATCGGCGGCGGCCTCATCATGACCGGCATGGTGTTCGCCCGCACGCTCACCGGCTACCGGAACTTCATCCGCCTCAACACCTGGATGATGGCCAGCCTGCTCGCGATCCAAATGATCGCCGCGCTGCCGCCATTTGACGCGCTCATCTTCAGGGACCTGCTCAACCTGCCGCCCGATCTCGCACGGGTCGCCCGCCAGACCCTGTTCTGGGGCATTCCTCTCCAGGCGACGTTCTTCGTGCGGAACGTGCCGCTCGTCGTCCTCTTCAACGCCCGCGCGAGCGCTGCGGCCAACAACGCCACGTTTATCCGCATCCTGCTTACGATCCTCGCCTCGTACGCCTTCGTCAAGGTCGGCTGGACCGGCGCCATGTGGGGTCTCGTGGCCATGACGGTCCCTACCTTCGCGGAACTCGCCTTCACCTATCTTTTCGCCCGCCGCTACGTGCGCGAACTTCGCGATGACGCGCCCGCCGATTCCGCCCTGACGCAGTTCCGCTTCACGATGCCGCTCGCCCTCGGCGGTTTTCTCCTCGCCGCCGCCCCCTTCATGGTCGCGACCTTCGTGGGCCGTACGGCCGACCACGTGGCCATGCTGTCCATCCACTACGTCACCATCGGCCTTGCCAACGCCGTCGGCTACGCCGCCCTCCGCATGCAGGCGGTCACGATCCAGTTCCCGCCGGAACACGACGGCGACCGCCGCGTCCTCCGCTACGCCGTCGCCGCCGGGCTTGTCCTCGGCGTCTTCCTCCTGCTGCCGGTCCTCCCCGGCATCGCCGACTGGTATTTCCACACGGTCCAGAGCATCCCCCCGGAAAACGTCGGCAAGGCGCGCGTCACGATGCTCATCTACGCCATCTGGCCGGTCTTGCAGACGATCAGGGGCAACGCCGAAGGATTCGCCGCCGTGCGCAAACGGCCGAACGCCGTCCTCTCCGGGCAGATCGCCTATCTCGGCACGCTTGTCGCCGTGCTCGCCGCCACGCTGCACCTCGGCATGCCCGGCTGGCTGATGGGCGTCACCGCCATCCTCATGGCGACGATCGCCACCACGGCCGCCGTCCGCGCGCACCTCGCCCTCGCCGACCGTCGCCAATGACGGGGTGTTTGGATCGACGTCAGAGTTCGATGGTGGCCGACAGGGGATAGTGGTCGGTCGGATAGCGGTCGGTGCCGGGGCGCTTGTCGTCGCCGGGGTTCGGATACCGCACGTTGCACGTCCCCACGCGCAGCGCCAGCGGCCTCGCGTTCTCCGCATCCT
>CAMNLN010000006.1 GCA_946543025.1 uncultured Verrucomicrobiota bacterium | reverse complement strand
TCATATTCAGTTCCGTGGTGAACACCTCGCCGCCGGACATGTTGAACGTGGACTGCCCGACGATGGCCATGTTCAGGCGGTACGGCTCGCCGACGATCAGCTTGCCGCCCGACATGTTCCAGATCGTCCGCGCGTACGTGTAGTGGGCAAGACGGATGCCGTCCTCCTCCCCGTCGGTGTAGTAACCCGTCGTGCGGAACGTGCCGCCCGCCTGGTTCACGACGCTGGTCATGTTCTCGTAATGGACAACCTCCACGCCATCGACGACGTTCGTGTACGGGAAACCGCCGTTCTGGCCGCAGTTCAAGCACTTGATCGTCATGTCGCTGCCCTCTTCAAGGTTGAGCGTGGCGACCACGTTGGTGTATTCCGCTTTGGTCTGCCGGGACAGGTCGATCCGCTGGCTGGGCGCGACCCAGCGCGCGCCGTTGCCGAGCGTCATCACGCCGCGGTAGATCGTCGTCTGCGCCGTCATGTTCGTCACGAGGCAGTTCTTGAGCGTCAGCCGCCCGGCGTAGTCCGTGGACTCGCCGAGGTTGATCGAGCCGCCGTCGACCTTCGCGCCGCCGTCCAGCGTCAGCGCATGGCGGTACACCGTCGTCGACACGTTCGTCAGCACGCTGCCGTTGATGGTGAGCGTCGCGCCGGTCGCGAGCGTGGTCGGGAGGGTGAGGTTTCCGCCGACGATCATGGACGGCGAGATTGTGACGTTCCCGTTGCAGTTGTAGGCGACCGTGCCGTTGTTCGTGACCGGCCCGGTCGTACACGCGCCTCTCCATCCCGACCCGATGCACAGCGTGCCGTTGGCGTTGACGAGGATGGGGCCGCTGTACGTGTTCTTGGCCGACGTGTAGGCAATTGCGTACGCGAACTTGATGTTCGCGCCGACCGTGATGGGCGCGGATCCGGACAGGGCGTTATCGCTGTTGTTCACGCCGACGGTGGCAACGTAGGGTCCGGTGGAGCGCGTAATCGTCAATGGCGCGTTCACCGCAACGGGTTTCCCGAAGAAGATGTAGCGGTCGGCATTTCTGGCCAAGGCCTGGATCGTCGCGGCCTGCTCGATCACGAGAGGACTGTTATTGAAGTAGGAATCCGAGTCGCGCCAGATGCTGATCTGCCCGCCGCGCAGATAGACCGTGCTCTTACCTGCTGTGTTGCCGAACGAATCCGCTTCGTACGCCAGATACGAGCCGTGCTCGATGCTGATGTCGCCGCCCTGCGGGTTGTAGTAGTGGTTCACGCGCGCGGACACGTTGTTGGCTCCCGTGCCCTTGAGCCGGAACGTATGGCCCTGCGGGTAGATGTTCCCAAGATCGAAACGCGCTGCGTTGTTGACGAGCAGATCGCCAGTCAGATACAATCCGCCGGAATTAAACCAGTAGTTGACGTGAGTCGCTCCGGTATTGGCAATCGCACCGTTGCCGTCCACGCCGGTTCCTTCGGCGTAGACCTTCGCGAACCCGGCGTGCGCTTTGCTCAACGCGCCGTTGAAGTCGAGCGTCGCGCCGTCCGCGATGGTGACGTTGTTTGTGCCAAGGGCTTTTGCATTGTCCTGAGCAAGGACGAGCTTGCCCTGCGAGACCGTCGTGCCGCCCGTGAAGGTGCGGTCGGCCTTGCCGAGCGAGAGTGTGCCCGCGCCAGCCTTCACGACCGCGACGTTGCCGCCGATGGTCAGGTCGTACGCCTGGTCGTCGGCGATATTGAACGTGAGCGTGGCGGCGGTCGCGGACGAGTTCGTCACGCCGTCGTACGACGCGAGGTCGGCCACGTCGGCGACGGTCATGTCCGTCCCCGCGAGGTCCAGCATCGCGGCATAAACCGCCGGGCAAGCCAGCCACGCAACCACGAGCGCCCATGATACGCGTCCTGCCGATTTCACCATGTCGTCTCTCCTTCGTTTGGTTGTTTCCCATGCAAAAGTTTATCAGACGCCCGCCCCGAGCGCAAGCGAGGAAAGGGACCATGTCTTCTCGCGCGTGAGGAACAGACAGCCCGGAACGCCCGAAAGATCGACCCACATCCAGTCGTAGTGCGGTTCGCGCGCCTTCGAGAAATCGATCCGCCAAAGTCCCGGCGTCGCCTGATCGGCGGGAACGTCTGTCCAAAATGCGCCCGAAACGACATCCTTCGATGCGACCGTCTCGCCCGCCGGGTTCACGAGCGCCGCCTTGAAGCGATAGTAGTCGCTCCCAGAGGCGTTGCATGAGAACGCCTTGCCGGGCGGCACGTTGAACCAGAGTGAGGCGGGGCGACGATTCACGCCCGCAACGATCCGATCCGATTCCAGCACGTCCACGCCCACGGGCACGGAACTTTTCATCAGCTGCTGGCGTGTACCGCCGCGCGGCAGCTCCAGCGAGTAGAACCCGGCCGCGTGAGCCGTGAACGCGAGTTCGCCCGGCGTGAAGCCCGGCGTGGGGAGCTTCCATGTCCGACGCTTTCCGCCATGTTCCGGCAGGAAGCGGACGAACGTCGGCTTTTCGTTCGCGGGACGGTTGCCGACGGCGTCGATCTGGCGCGCGACGAGACGCACAGGTCCCGGCTTCGGCACGAAGAGCAGGTAATGCCCGCCGTTGATGAGCGCGACCGGCGACAAATCCACCATCTCGCCCGGCCGCTCGTCATGCACCGTCACGTCGCGCACGGCAGGCAAGGGGACGCGCGGCGCGGGCATCCGCCCGCCGTTGACCACGGGGAAGTTCGTCGCCACCCAATCCGCGTCGAGCGCCACCTTCGTGCGCGCGCCGTCGGGCGCGACAACCGTCACGTCGCCCGCGATTTCGCGCGGCGCGAGGCCGAATGCGGATTTCCCGAGAACGAACCACGGACGATTCGTGGGCTGAAAGACGGTGAGGTCCTTCAGCGTCACGCCGTCCGGCATTCCCTGGCGCGGCGTACCGGCGGCGAAGCATACGTCCGGCGTCTTTGTCCCCGCCGCCGCGTTCGAGATCACGCAGCCGGAGAAGAGCACGTCCGCCGCGCCGGACGGAATCCCGCACAGGTTCACCGCGCGGTTCCGCGCGTCGGCGAACGTGCTGTCCTTGAACGTGACGAGGCCCTTCACCGCGCCGGAATCGCGCTTGTTGTCCGCCGTAAGCGAGACGGACGTGCGGTTGCCTTCCGCGCGGCAGTTCTCGAGCGTGATGGAGACCGGCTCCGACCAGTCGCGCATGTTCGCGAAGTAGAAGTCGAACCCGGCGCCCGCGTTGTCCTTCGACAACACGTTCCGCAACGTGATCCGCGCGAGCTTCTCGGTCGGATGGTCCGGCTCGAAGTCGATGCCCGCCTGCGGCGGCGTGCCGCAGGTGTTGGAAAGAATCGTGTTCTCGATGAGGATGTCCTCGCCGCCGCAGAGACTGATGCCCTGCCGGTGGTTATCGTCGCACGTGCAGTTGCGGATGACGACGTTCTTCGACGACTTGCCCTTCCACGCGCCGATCACGATGCCGTCGCCGCCGGACGAGACGAAGCGCATGTTCTCCACGCGCACGTTCTCCACGCCGCAGAGACGCAGGGTGTAGCGCCACTCGCTGCGCGCGTAGGGCGGCTTCTGGTAGTCGCGCTTGCGCATGCGGAACATGCCGCCTCTCGGCCCCAGCCCTCGAATGACGAGGTTCGACACGCCTTCGCAGCGGAGCAGATAGTCGCGGATGCCGCGAAACTCGCCTTTCTTCGCGAGCAGCTCCACGCCGTCCTCGAAGACGAGATTCTGGTTGGAGCGCGCGACGAGCGGACGCGTAATCCACGGGCCCGCCTGCCGGTCGAACACGAGCGTCGGCACGCCCGAATCGAGCGCGCGCTGGATGATTTCCGTCGAATCCGACGCATCAAAGCCGAAGGACGAGACGTTCACGCCTCGCGCCGCAGGACACAAGGCCACACCCGCAAGAACCACGATCATTTTTCCCGTCAAGCACATCGCCGCGTACCTCCGATCGCCGATAGTTTAGCACAATCGGGCGGCGAACTGGCAGGACGAGGCGGGAAATGATATAATCGCCCCATGGAAACCAAGGTCTATCTCGACGCCCAAACCTATTTGCGCGACAGCTGGCGCCTCGCGCGGCAGATCCTCGACTCGGGCTGGCGGCCCGACGTGCTGATCGCCCTCTGGCGCGGCGGCGCGGCCGTAGGCGCGGCCGTGCATGAGTTCCTGAAGGTGAAGGGACTCTCCCTCCGCCACATGCCGGTGAAGTGCGCGAGCTACACGGGCATCGGACAGAGCCAGGCCGAGGTCGTGTTCTCGCACGCGGAAGACGTGTTCGCCGCCCTCGAGCCAGGAACCAAGGTGCTGGTCATCGACGACGTGTTCGACACGGGCCGTACGGCCGCCGCCGTGCGCCGGAAGCTCGCCGCCCGGAATTGCGCGGCGAAGATCGCCTGCGTCTACTGGAAGCCGAGCAAGAACGTCACGGGCGAGGAGCCGGACTTCCACGTGCGCAAGCTGGACGACTGGATCGTCTTCCCGCACGAGATCGAGGGCCTCACGCCCGAGGAGATCGCCCAGAAGGACCCCGAGCTGGCCACCCTCATCGGCTGAGGTGGCGCGCCAGGCCCTCGACGACCATCGCCGGCATCGGACGCGCCGGGCACAGATGCTCGCACACGCCGCAGCCGATGCACTTCGCCTCGTCAACCTTCGGCACCTTCGGCGACTTCTTGTCCTTTCGGTCCAGCGGCACGAGCGCAATGGCGTTCCCGAGGCAATGCCGCTCGCACGCATGGCACGTGACGCCCTCCGCCGCCGCGAGGCACAGATCCTTGTTCCAGACGGCATGACCGACACGGACAGTCTTCTTCTGCTGCGGCGTCAGGCGGCGGATGGCACCTGCCGGGCACACGTCGCCGCATGCCGTGCATTCGGGGCGGCAGTAGCCGTGCTCGAAGCCCATCACGGGCTGCATCATTTCGAGCGGCGCGCCCGGATGGCGCGCCTTCAGCGGCCGCAGGACCTGATTCGGGCACTGCGTCACGCACAGCTGGCAGCCGACGCAGCGGCGTGCGAAACCCTCGACCCCGTCCGCGCCCGGCGGCACGAGCGGCGTGGCGCGCGCGGGCGCGCCCGGCGGCGTCACCTCGGCATAGCCGCCGTCGGTAAGCTTCTCGTCTTCGGCCAGAGCCACGACAGCAACCGTCGCCGCCGAGGCGAGGAATCCACGCCTGTTCACTTGGACCATGTCAGCGCTCCCTTCCCGCAGACGGCTCCGCAGTCGAAGCACGCCACGCACGTCGTCCGGTCGATCGTACCCTTCGCGACGTCGATGGACCGCGCCTTGCACGCCTTCTCGCACAGGCGGCACTTCACGCACTTCGCCGGATCGATCTTCGGCTTGAGCAGCGAGAACCTCGAGAGGAACCCCAGTACCGTCCCCACCGGACAGACCGCGTTGCACCAAAACCTTCCCTTCCAGACGGCCAGCGCAAGGATCAGAACCAGCAGCGCCGCCGAGAGCACGACCATGCAGAGCGGCGGCGCGACGGCCTCGACCGCGTGAAACGCGTAGCTGCCGTGCCGCTCCGCCCAGACGGCGAGCTGGTTGTTGCCCGAACGGACGAGCGGCGCCGCGAGGCACGAGGCCATCCGCCCGTAGATCGCGTACGGCTCCAGCCAGACGAAATGCAACCCGAGGAATCCGCCCGCGAAGAACACGGCGGCAATCGCACTACGCACGACCTGTCGGACGAGCGCCACGCGCCCCTGGGCTGCAGACCCGAACTTCAATCGGAAGACTCGCCGGAAGAAGATCGCAACGTCCTGCAAGATGCCGAGGGGACACACGACGGAGCAGTAGACGCGTCCGCACAAGAGCGTCACGGCGAGGATCGCAACGGCAGCAAGGCTGAGCGCGAGCGCGGCGGGCATCAGCTGGAACTTCGCCGTCCAGCCGAACCAACGGGCAGCCGTGCCGGTGAAGTCGAGGAAGCACGCCGTGACGGCGAGCATGACGAACGTCGCCAGGACGATGCGGATTGCACGAAGCTTACGCACGGCCGTTCCTCCTCAGCTTTTCGACGAATTCGTCCACCTTCCGCAACATGGCGGGGATGTCGATGGATTGCGGGCAATGCGGCGCGCACCGGCCGCAGCCGATGCACCGCTGCGCCTCGCGCAGGCGCGGGATGGCGCGTTCGTAGTCGACCAGGAACCGGCGGCGGTTCGCGGCGTAGGAGGGATCGCCGGGAAAGTCCGGCAGCCTGTCCTCCACGATGGCCTGGTTCCACTGGGCGAAGATTCCGGGGATGTCGAGCCCGAACGGGCACGGCATGCAGTAGTCGCAGGCGGTACAGGGAACGTTGTCGCCGGAGACGAACGTCTGCGCGGCACGCTCGAGCGTAGCAAGTTCCTTGGCGTTGAGCGGCTTTAGGGGCGAGTATGTCCTGACGTTCTCCTCAACGTACTTGAGGTATGTCATGCCGCTCAGGACGGTCAACACGCCGGGGAACGTGCCGGCGAAGCGGAACGACCAGCTGGCAGGCGTCGCCTGCGGATCGAGCGGCGCGATCTTGCGCGCGACCGCTTCGCTGAACTTCGCGAGGCGTCCACCCAGGAGCGGCTCCATGACGACGACGGGTATGTTGCGCTCCGTCACGAGGTTGTAAAGCGTCTCGGCGTCGACGTTGCGGGGATTGATTTCCTTGGCATGATGCCAGTCCACCCAGTTGAGCTGGATTTGGATGAAGTCCCAGTGCACCTTGTCGTGCATCGCAAGGGCATGGCGGAAGATCGCCTCGTCTCCATGAAACGAATAGCCGAGGTTGCGGATGCGCCCGGCCTCGCGTTCCTTCAGGAGAAAGTCAAGCATGCCGTTGTCGATGAAACGGGAATTGAAGAGCTTCATCGCGTTCGCGCCGCCTCCGCCGATCGCGTGGAGAAGGTAGAAGTCGATCACGTCGGTATGCAAGAGGCGGCGCGACTCGTCGTAAATCTTGCGGGAAGCCTCGAAGGAGTGCGTCTTGGGAGCGAAGTTGGAGAGCTTGGTGGCAACGAACCACTTTTCGCGCGGATGCTTCGCGAGCGCGTCGCCCAGCACCTTCTCCGACTCGCCGCGGCAGTAGGCGGGCGACGTGTCGAAATAGTTCACGCCGTGCGCGATGCAATAGTCGACGTGCTGCTGAACGGCGGCAATGTCGATCGCCGCGCTCGAACCGCCTCGGTGCGTGTTGGCATGGCTGCCGTCGACCGTAGGATAGCGCATCGCGCCGTAACCGAGAAGGCTCACCTTCTCGCCGTGCGCGCCCGTACGGACGGTCATCATCTGCGAGGCTCCTGTTCACGCGGCAGATAGCCGTCCGCGCAGGCCAGCGAGACAAAGAACGCCGACAGGACGGCCAGCGAGCGCATCGGGCAGTCCCCGCTGGCGCAGATCAGCAACGCGACGTTCCCCAACATGATCCAAAGCGTTCCGGGGGGAAGGCAATACAGCGCGCGCGGACTGGGAGGAGATGCCGACGTACGCATGAAGCAAGCCGCCCGGTAGAGCTTGAACCAATTGCGAAAGAGCGGCACGACCAGGAGCAGGAAGATCACGACCAGCAAGCTGAAGCCGACAATTCCATGTTCGCAGATGAACTGGAGAAAATCGTTATGGACGTTCGCGCCGCCAATTGTCTGAATCTGCTTCAGCTCGTCGTTCGTCATGTACTTTGCGCACAGATGCCGGTATCCCCACCCACCGATGCCGAAGAGGGGATGGTCCTTCACGATCGCCAGCGCCACCCGCGAATGGTACTGGGCCTTCCCCGAGACGCGATCGAGCACAGCGTGCGACGAGACCGTCTGGAGCTCGCGCGTCCAATCCTTCGGGCCGAAGATGAACATGGAAATGACGACGATGGCGCCGCCGGCCATGGCGAACGCGGCCCTCTTGATGTTCTTCGCGCGGTTGCTCCTGGAGAAGAACAACGCGCACTCGTAGTAGAGGAACGCCAGCGCGGCGAGGACGACCAGGCAGAGCATGGCGGCCCTGCAAAGCGTCGCCAGCACCGCATACATGATGATGGCGGCCGGCACCAGCGGATAGTGGGCGTGAATAAACCGAAAGAGCTGCTGCTGCGGAAGGGAGAACCCCTTGTCGATCGGCGGCAGTTTCGCGACCTCGGCCACGCGCGTCAACCAGACGCCGATCGCGAACGCGAACATCATCACGAAATAGGCTCCGCCCATGTTCACGTAGCCGAACGAGGAAAAGAACATGCCCTTCTTCACGGTCTCGACCCAAAAGGGCGCCGACGCATCGGTAGATTGCTGGATGAACCCCAGCACGGCGAGAGCGGCGGCATTCCATACGAGCATCTCCATCAGCATGCACTTGCCGGCGCGCGAAAGCGCGTGGCGAGCCGCCAGCATCGCCGTCAACGCAGGCACGAACCATAGCACGACGTTGAAATGCTCGGCAAGGTCCACGCAGAACGGCGCGAAAGGAATGCCAGGGTCGGGGGAACGGCCCTTCATGATCGCCGGGTAGTCGCAGACCGGGCACAGCCCGCGATTCATGAACGGGATCACCAGCACCAGTATGAAGGCGACCGTCACGTACAGCAGCGGATCGCGCCCAAGCTTGTGCCAGGCGCGCTGCCGCGCGGAGACGGGATCCTCGTAAGGCCGCCGCTGGGGAAAGAACAGCAGGGCCTCGAAAAGAAATGCCCACAGCCAGGGAATCGCAGGAAGCATCACGTCCGTCTGCGTTCCGCCGTGCAGCCAGGCGGCGGCGGAAAGCGTCAGGAAGACGAGCAGGACCGGCACGTGTCGGATGAGGGTGTCCATCGAATCTTCTCCTCAATAACGGTAATAGTCAGGCTTGAACGGGCCATTCACGTTCACCCCGATGTAGTCGGCCTGACGCTTCGTCAACTTCGTAAGCTTCGCGCCGCATGCGGCAAGGTGCAGGCGCGCCACCTCCTCGTCCAGCTCTTTCGGCAGACGAATGACCTGCGGCTTTGCCGCCGTGCGCTCTTTCCAAAGCTTCATCTGCGCAAGGCACTGGTTCGTGAAGCTGTTGGACATCACGAAGCCCGGATGGCCCGTCGCACAGCCCAGGTTCACGAGCCGCCCCTCGGCGAGCAGATAGATCGAGTGCCCGTCAGGGAACGTGAACTTGTCCACCTGCGGCTTGATGTTCGTCCGCTTGATGCCCGACCACGCCATGAGACGCGCCACCTGTATCTCGTCGTCAAAGTGGCCGATGTTGCAGACGATCGTGCGGTCGCGCATCTTGGCCATGTGCTCGGCCGTGATGATGTCCACGTTGCCCGTGGTGGTGACAAAGAGGTTCGCCCACTTGAGCGCGTCCTCCACCGTCCCCACGTCGAAGCCCGCCATGCACGCCTGCAGTGCACAGATGGGATCAACCTCGCTCACGCGCACGCGGCAGTGGTTCTCGCGCAAACTTTCCGCGCACCCCTTGCCCACGTCGCCGTAACCGCAGACAAAAGCGTTCTTGCCGGCGAGCATCACGTCCGTTGCGCGCTTGATGCCGTCCACCAGCGACTCGCGGCAGCCGTAGATGTTGTCGAACTTGCTCTTCGTCACGCTGTCGTTCACGTTGACAGCGGGAAACAGCAGCTCGCCCTTCGCCTCCAGCTGGTAGAGGCGGTGGACGCCCGTCGTCGTCTCCTCGCTCACGCCCTTCACGCGCGCGGCGGCCTCGCTAAACCAATGCGGCTTCTTCTTCAATGTCTCGCGGATGGTTGAGAAGAGGGCCTTTTCCTCGGCGCTTGCGGGATTCGACAGCACGGAAATGTCCTTTTCGGCCTTGCAGCCGAGATGCAGCAGCAGCGTTGCGTCGCCGCCGTCGTCCACGATGAGGTCCGGGCCCTTGCCGTCCGGCCACGTCATCGCCTCCTTCGTGCACCACCAGTAGTCTTCCACCGTCTCGCCCTTCCAGGCGAAGACGGGCGTGCCCGTCTTGGCGATGGCCGCCGCCGCCGCGTCGTTCGTGGAGAAGATGTTGCAGCTTGCCCAGCGAACGTCCGCGCCGAGCGCCTTGAGCGTCTCGATGAGAATCGCCGTCTCAACGGTCATGTGCAGCGAACCCATGATACGCGCGCCCTTCAGCGGTTTTTTCGGACCGTACTTGGCGCGCGTCTGCATGAGGCCGGGCATTTCCGGCTCTTCGGTCTCGATGAGCTTGCGGCCGAGGTCGGCCAGCTTGATGTCCTTGACTTTGTACTTCATGGCTGTTGGGGGTAGTCTATCAAATCCCGTCCCGTTTGCCAACGGCGCAGCTCCGGCGGCTGAACTCGCAGCCGCAGTAGGACTGGCGATAGAGCCCCAGCTCGGCCGTCCGGCGCAGGGAGCGCAGGAATCCGTCCTTCTTCTTGAAGTCGACGGGCAGGAACTTCGGCGCGGCGGCGGCCGATCCGCCGCAGTCCTTGGCCGACGCCTCCCAGGCGACATCCTCGCCGGCGGCAAACACCATCTGGCTCACCTTGTGTGGCGAGACCGTGAGCGACGTGGCGAACGCCTCGCAGCCGTGCGCGGCCGCCCAAGCCGCCGCGCGCGCGAGGTTGTAGCGGAAACACTTGGCGCAGCGCGCCCCCTTCTCGGGCGCGTCTTCCAGCCCCTTCGCCACCTTCTCCAGCCAGTCCGCGTGGTCGTATTCGTCCGCCACCAGCTCTACGTTCTCGGCTTCGGCAAGCTTTCGCGCGTTGTCGAGCCGCTTCTCGAACTCCGCTTCCGTGTCGATGTTGGAGTTGGAGAAGAACAGGACGACCTCGTTCCCGAGATCGCGCAACACGGGCACGCACGCGCTCGCGCACGGCCCGCAACACGTATGGAGCAGAATCTTCATGCACGGAACCTCGACAACGAGAACCCTTTCTTATCCTCTCGTCGACAGGTGGTAGGCGAGAAGCGGGTCTGAAAGCGTGTACACGCCGTCTTGCGCTTCGACGACAGACTCCCTGATGAGACGTCGCAGCGCCGTGTTGACCGTCGATGTCGAAGGGAGCGCGTGTCGGTCGCGGTAATCCTCGTCGAAGCGCGCCGTGGGTTCCTTCGCCAACGCCCGCATCAGCAACCGCTGGCTTTCGGGATGCGCCATGAACACGCTCTCCATCAAGATGGTCTCCGTGGCATAGAGGGACTGGAACGCCTCTTCGATGTCCGCCGCGCGGACAACCCGCGCCCGTCCTCCGGCAACGGCGTTGTACGCCCACGAGGAGATCGCCTGCACGTAGTACGGCACATTGCCCGCAAGCGACACCACCCGCGCCGCCAAGTCGTCCGGCATGGTCATCCCCACGGACTTGAACCTCTCGACGACGAAACGGCGGCTCTCATCCTCGGGCGGCCGCGACAGGATGAACTTCTGCGCGGAATTGTAGAACGGGCGCGATGGGGATGAGAACATCCTCTCCAGCATGTGCGTCTTGGAGCCGAGGAACACGTACGCGATGTCGGGCTGGTTCTGGATCACCGAACGCATCGTGCGCTCGAACTGCGCCCCGAGACCGAGAGACTCCACCTCCTGGAATTCGTCCAGGACGACGAGCGTACGCCCGGCAGGGCAGATCTTCGCGGGAAGCTCGAACACGTCGCGCAGCGCCGCCACGCCCGCCTTGCGCGACGCGATCTCGAACTTCAGCTCCGGCCTCCCCTCGTCGTCGACGCCGACCTTCGGCGTGACGCGCCGGAAAAGCCCGGCGATGTGGCGAAGCGTCCCGACGACCGGCGACACCTCGCGGTACAGCACGCGCGCGTACTGGGAAACGAAGTCCTCCAGCGACGCCACATCCATCATGTTGACCTCCGCGCAGACCCATCCCTTCGCGCGGAGACGCGCCATCACCTCTCCCACGAGCGACGACTTGCCGTAGCGCCGCGGACCGTACAGCACGACGTTGTTGCCGCCGTCGACGACGCCCAGCATGTCGCGCATGATCCGCGCGCGGTCGAAGAACGCCCCGCCCGAGACGCGCGATCCGTATCTGAAAGGGTTTTTCATGCGGACAGTATACCAAAAACCTATTCAGATTTGAACAACGCAAAGTTGAATATTTTTCGGCCGTCGTTCGCGCCGCCAAGACCGAATCCGTCCTTCAAGTTGAAAGGGCACGCGCACGGCCCGCAACACGTATGGAGCAGAATCTTCATGCACGAAACCTCGACATTGGCAGCGAAAGTCACTGAAAATCGATACGCGCCGAGACGGCGTCGTGGTCGGACGGGTACTTGCCGTCCGGCCTGTCGTCGTGCGTCCTGTGCGACAGCACGCGGAAGCCGTCCGAGACGAAGATGTAGTCCAAGCGCGACCCAGGCTTCTGCGAGTATCCATGGCTGGACAGGACAGGCCCCGCGTGGGGAGTCATGCAGATATCAAGGGTGTCGGAGAGCACGGACTTGGCGAGGCGGATCGAAGCGCCGACCGGATATCGTTCGTCGAACGGCGCCCACGCATGGATCGACACCGCCCCTTCCATGTCGTTCATGTCGCCGGTGAGGATGACCAGCTCCCCCCGCTCCTTCGCAGCCTTGATCTTCCCGACGACATGCTCCATCCCCTTCACGCGTTGCTCCATGCTCTTCCAATCCGGATGCTGGTTGAACATGCGTATGAGGCGCCCCGTCCCCTTGTGCCGCAGAAGCGCCCACTGGCACACGCGTACGCTGGACGATCCCCAGGTGAGCGTCTCGAAGTCTTCGGGCTTCTCCGAAAGCGCGAAGCGTCCCGAGTCGAGCCGCTCGAACAGCTCCGGACGGTATGCGATCGGATTCGGCCCCTGCTTGTCGGGACCGTCGGCGAAGCGAAATTCGGGGAAATCCGCAACGAGGTCGGGCCACATGGTCTTTGTGACCTCCTGGAAACCGATTAGCTGGAAACCGCCGCTCCTCACCACCTCCGCGACGCGCGGACGACGGGCTGGCCATGCATTGTCTCCGCTGTCGACGGGCTTTCCCTTTTCGTCCGTATCGATGCGGATGTTGAAGGATGAGACGACAAACGAATTCTCCGACGGCGTCGGCGGTTCGTCATACTCGACGAGCATGAACGACTGCGGATCCATCATCAGGCGCAACTCGTTCGCCGAAGACGCGGGCAGCTTCATCTCCGTGTGCCGCCGGTCGGCGTCCGTGACATAGACGGACACCTCCGGCGGAAACGCGCCGGATGCCAGCCGAACCGTCACCGGACGGGCGGACGAGAAGTTGTCATCGTCCGCATAACGGGCCAGGAACAGCATGCGATTCCCGTCGTTGCCGCGCGCGGCAGCCGCGTAGATGTCCGGGATGTCCGCGGACGCCTTCACGGCCGTGGCGCATTTCGCAAGCTGCCCCCAGGCGTAGATGGCGTAGTACGCGGGCAGGGGACGCAGGGTGGTCTTGTCGAACATCCCGTTGAAGTGCGCGTCAGGCTTGGCGTCGTAGTACATCAGCATGTCCACGGGCGCATGCTGGCAGGCAATCATGCCCGCCGCGACGAAGGCGCCGCCCTTCTGTCCAGCCAACCGCGTAATCGAGGAGTGATACGAGTTGCCCCAGCCCTTGACATAGTTCCACTCGTTCAGAATGGACTCAGCGTTCCCGTAGCCGTGCTTCTCCATCATCTCGCGCACCGTGCGCGCCCGTTCGGCCATGGCCGCCGGATCGCGCGCGTAGATATGCCAGGAGAAGAAATCGATCGGCGTACCGTGCTCGTGCTGGTACTTCAGAAACCTGTCGCCGTAGGCCATGCGCCCCGCAAGGGCCGGTCCGCCGATCTTCAGTTCGGGGAACTTGCCTTTGAGGTGTTTCGCGGCGATCTCAAAGAATTCGAAGAACTCCTCTGGCGTGCCGCCCCACATGTTTGGATTGCCCTTCTTCTGCCAGTTCTCGTCGATGTCCGGTTCGTTCCAGATTTCCCAATACTTGATGCTCCACGTAAAACCGTTTGCCCAGCCGCGATTGTAGTGCCGGATGACATGCTCGCAGATCCGCGCCCATTTGGCGAAGTCCTTCGGCGGCCACACGTTGTAGCGCTTGGCGGCGTGCTCGATGCGCTGCCCGAGACGGAAGAACGGCTCCGTGCCAGCGGCGCGCATGTCGCCGAGATAGGCGTCTGTGACGGTGAAGTCGTAGTTCTTCGGGTCATTCTCGTCCGCATCGAAATTGGGGAACATCGCCGTCACGTCGGCCACGTGGTCTCCGCCATAGACGATGTACTCGGCCGCGTCGTGCGTACGAGCGAACGGGATACGCGCAGCGCGGTACTCGGTAAAGTTTCCGTGCTGCCGCACCCCGGCGCCGTTGCCCACGGGGCCGTTGTTCACCGCGTTCATCGGCTTCACGGGCCCACAGGAGACGGAGAAGTCCACCGCCACGGTTGCCGGCTTCGCCTCGTTCCCTTCGCGCGCGGCCGTAAACTCGTCCGCCGCCGTTGCGCACGCGATCAGCGCAAGAGCCGGTAGAATCGCCTTTTTCATGATCCTTGCCCCTCGCACAGGAAACTACGTGCGGTAGTTCGGCGCTTCCTTGGTGATCGTGATGTCGTGCGGGCGCGCCTCGCGCTGGCCCGCCGCCGTCACGCGGTAGAACCGGCCCCGCTCCTGGAGCTCGGCGATCGTCTTCGTGCCGCAGTAGCCGAGCGACGCGCGCAGCCCGCCGCAGAACTGCGTCATGATGGAGTGCACGTGTCCCGAGTACGGCACCATGCCCTCGATGCCCTGCGGCACCAGGTCGTCCTCCGCCTCGTTGTCCTGGAAATAGCGCGCGCGCGACCCCTTGCCGTTCTTGAGCGCGGCCATCGAGCCCATGCCGCGATAGACGACGTACTGCCGCCCGTTCGCGTAGATCTTCTCGCCCGGGCTCTCCTCCGTGCCCGCGAGCACGCTGCCGAGCATCACGCTCGACGCGCCCGCCGCGAGCGCCTTCGGCACGTCGCCCGAAAGCTTGATGCCGCCGTCCGCGATCACCGGCACGCCCGTGCCGCGCAGCGCCTTCGCGGCATTGTAGACGGCCGTCAGCTGAGGAATGCCCACCCCGCACACGACGCGCGTCGTGCAGATCGACCCTGGCCCGATGCCCACCTTCACGGCGTGGGCGCCGGCCTTCGCGAGCGCCGTCGCCGCCTCGCCAGTCGCGATGTTGCCCGCGATCACGTCCACATTCGGATAGTGCTTCGTGATCCACGTGGTCATGTCCATGATGCCCTTCGTGTGACCGTGCGCGGAGTCCACCACCACCACGTCCACGCCGGCGTCGGCCAGCTTCTCCATGCGCGTGTAGTCGCCCGTGCCGCCCGAAACGGACGCGGACACGCGCAGGCGAAACTTTTCGTCGCGGTTGATGGTCGAGTCCTTGTTCTCCACGATCTGCTGCACGTCCGTGAAGGAGTAGAGACCCACGAGCCGCCCGGCCCTGTCCACGAGCGGCAGCTTGCCGATCTTGTTCGCGCGCATGATCTCGTACGCCTTCTTGAGCGAGGTGCCGGGCTTGGCGGTAATGGCAGCGGCGGTCATCACGTCGGCGAGCTTCGCGGCCGTCATCGGCGCGTAGCGCATGTCCGAACTCGTGATCATGCCCACGAGGCGCTCCTGGTCGTCCAGGACAGGAAAGCCGTTGAACTTCAACCCCATGCGCTTCTTCTCCGACCTGAGGAAGCTGATGTCGTCGTTCGCATGGAAGCAGACTGGCTTGGCGATGAGGCCGTTGAGATAGTTCTTCACCTTGGCCACCTGCGCGGCCTGCTCGTCGTTCTCCAGGTTCTTGTGGATCACGCCGATGCCGCCGGCAAGCGCCATCGCGATCGCCATCGGCGCCTCTGTGACGGTGTCCATTGCCGCCGAGAGGAACGGAATGTTCATCTTCTGACGGCTCGTGAGCTGCGTCTCAAGAGAGGTATCGTCCGGCAGGAAATCGGCATATTGCGTGACGAGCGTCACGTCGTCGTAGGTGAGCCCCTCGTAAGGAAAGGTCTTCATGAATTCGTCCAAATACCTGTTCTTGGCCATGGCTTGCTCCTAACTCTGTGCTTTTTCCCGCAAGGTTATACTCTTTTCGGGGCCGTTTGGCAAGCCAAAACGCCGAAAAATCTTAACGAAGGAGACGACGGGACGGCCGATTTGCGGTATAATGGCCGCGTAAGGAGAAGCAGATGAAGTCAACACGCATCGTTTTGGCTGGCGCGTGCCTCGCGCAAGCGATTGTACTTGCAGGCCCGCGCACACCCGTCAAGGAGTTTTTCGAAAAGCATGTCGACATGGCCGTGCCGGCGCTCGCCGGCATCCCCGCGCGCTTGGCGGCGGACGACGTCGCAGGGGCCGAGAAGCTGTTCGCCGCCTACGCGCGCGCGGCGCTCAAGCCAGACAAGCTCAACAAGGACTGGCTCACGAGGAAGTACACGTCCAAAGAGTTGCGCGCGCTCAAACGCCGCGCCGACGAGATCATGGACTACAAGCTCTCCTCTTGCGGCATGCCGCATCACTTTGCGGACCACAAGGTGGACTGGAACCTCAACCCCACGTTCAACCAGTACAAGGAATGGACTTGGCAACTCTCGCGCCACCCCTTCTGGACGACGCTTGCCGAGTACTACACGGCCACCGGGGACGAAAAGGCCGTCGTCGTCTGGATCGACATGATCTCCAGCTGGTTCGACCAGGCGCTCGTTCCGGAGCAGGCGAAACCCGGCGCCACGCGTTGCTGGCGCACGATCGAGGCCGGCATTCGCATGACCGGCTGGAGCCGCCAGATCGCCGCCTTCGCGAAGTCGCCGCACGTGACGGACGAATTCCTCACGCGCTACTTCATCTCCATCTGGGAACACGGCTGGCGCCTGCGCAACAACTCCACGAACGGCAACTGGCTCCTCATGGAACTGCACGGTCTCCTGCGGATCGCGCTCCTCTACCCGTTCCTGAACGACGCGCCCGAATGGAAGGAATATGCCCTCAAGCGCCTGCAGGAGGAGTTCTCCCGTCAGGTTTATCCGGACGGCTTCCAGTACGAGCTCGCCACCGGCTACCACGGCGTGGTGATCTCCAACTACCTGGGCGTGTTCGATCTGTACGAGCTGCTGGGGCTGGAAAAGCCCGAGTTCATCCGCGCCGGCCTCGAGAAGATGTTCGAGACGTACGTGCGCCTCGCCACGCCCAACGGCGGCACCCCCTGCCTCAACGACGGCGGCAGCATGGACGTGGCCCGCTGGTGCCGCACGGCGGCAAGGCTCTACCCGGACCGCGCCGACTTCCGCTGGTTCGCGACGGACGGCAAGGAGGGAGCAAAGCCAAACTACCTCTCATGCGTGTTCCCGTGGGCAGGTGCGGTAGTGTTCCGCTCTTCCTGGGAAAAGGATGCCGTGTGGGGCTACATGGACGGCTCTCCCTTCGGACGCGGCCACCAGCACGAGGACAAGCTCAATTTCGTCATGCGTGCCTACGGCAAGCAACTGCTCACCGAGGGCGGCAACTACATGTACGACAGCTCCGACTGCCGCAAATACGTTCTCTCCACCCGCGCGCACAACACCATCCGCGTAGATGGATTCGAGCAGAACCGCCGCCGCACCTACCGCTGGCGCGACGAGGACATCACCGCAAAGGCCGACGTCTCCTTCTCCACGACGCCCGCCCGCGACGTCGCCCGCTCGGCGTACAAGGACGGCTACGGCCCGCAGCAGAAGCCGACGATCCACGACCGCACCGTCCTTTTCCTCAAGAACGAACCCGGCCTCGCGCCCTTCTTCGTCGTCATCGACCGCCTCTCCGCGCCGAACGACCGCGCGCACACCTTCGAGATCATGTGGCATCTCGAGGAATGCGCGCTCTCGATCGACGGGCAGAGCTTCACGGGCGATTTCGGGGGCGGCGTCGGCCTCGCCGCCGTCATGAGCGACCCCACCCTGAAGATCACGGACATGAAAGGCCAGCATGAGCCGTATTTCCAGGGCTGGATGCCCATCTGGATCGGCGGCCCGCACGAACATCGTCCCATCCCCACGCCCGTCGCGCAAGGAACGTTCTCCAAGGGACGGCGCGTCGTCACCGTGCTCTATCCCTACCGCGACGGCAAGAACCTCCTGCGCGGCGTGACGGCGGACACCGACCCGCAGGCCACCTCCTTCACCATCGCCCTCGCAGACGGCACCACGCGTATTCTCGACGAGACACGCTAGACGGCAAGGGTGTAGCCGTTGGAATACGGCACTTCAAGCAGCGCGTTCGCCGCCTCGTTGCCGACGAAGCGCTCGGCCACGGGATCCCACTTGAGGGTCTTCGCGCCAACCCGTTCGCAGATGTTCGCGATGTGCGCCGCCGAGATCGTACGGTGTCCGATCTCGCAGTCCGTGCAGATCGGACGGTTCTCGTAGATGCCGTCGATGAAATCCATCTCGTGCGAATGGCCGTCCTTCGGTCGGTAGAGATGGATTTCCGAATCCTTGAGGTCGCGCTTCTCGTTCCATTTCCGCAGATAGTCTGGCCGCTGGAGACCGCCGACGGTCGAGACGGTTCCTTTCTCGCCGACGAACGTGACGCCGCGCCCGACGCCCGGCTTCATGTTCGTGACATGCACACGCACGCCGTTTGCGTAGACGAAGTCAAAGTCGAAAGAGCCGGCCCACGAGAACACGTTTCGGTCGTCCTGCCAATCGGCGGCGGTGAAGTTCTCGATCGCCACGGGGCCAGACCGATCCATGCCCAGCCCCTGCTGCATGAGGTCGAACTCGTGCGCGCCGAAGTCAGTAATCATGCCGCCGCCATAACGTCTGTTCCAGCGCCAGCACATCGGCTCGTGAATGCCGGGGATGAACGCATCGTCCTCCCAATGCGCGGCCGGACCCTGCCAGAGCGCCCAAGCCTCTTTCGTGAAGTACGGCGGGATCGTCCGCCGGGCCGTCTCCAAGCCATGTCCCCACTTGCCGCCCGAGCCGCCGGGGATGGCCACGTGCACGCTCTTGATGGCGCCCAGATAACCGTTGATCGCCAACTCCGCCGCCACACGATGCGCCGAGTTGCTGCGCCCCTGGTTGCCCACCTGAAACGTGACGCCGGACTTCTTCGCCGCCCGCACCATCGCCTGGCCCTCGGCAATGCCGACCGTGAGCGGCTTCTGGCAATAGACGTGCTTGCCATGTTTCATCGCCTCGATGGCGATCAGCGCATGCCAGTGGTCGGGCGTAATAATCGCCACGGCGTCCACCGTCGGGTCGTCGACCACACGCCGCCAATCCTCCTCCATGCGGCAGGACGCGTTGCCGTACTTCTCGTCCACCTGGCGCTTGAAGACGAGTCGCCCGCCCGGCAGATGCGCCTTGTAGCTGTAGCCGGGCGCCTCCAGCACGGGATCGCACGTTACGACGATCTGGACGCGCGGATCCTGAAGAAACTGGCCGACGTTGCCGTACGCCTGCGTACCGCACCCGATGATTCCGAGGTTGATGCGCTCGGAGACCGGCGGACGACGCGGCGCGGCGTAGCCGCCGGCGAACAGGTTGCGGCATCCGCCCAACGCGAACGGCGCCGCCGCACCCAGAAAAGCCCTGCGAGACAAACTCATTGAAACGATTCTCCACGTCAGGCCATGCCGGTACGGAACGCAGACGCCGCAAACGCGCCGTTCGTCCGTGCGAGCGGCAGATCGATCTGCCTCCCCACGTTGAAAAGCGTCCCGACCGCCACCATGGCAGTAATCAGGTTGGTTCCCCCATAGCTGATGAACGGCAAGGCCAGCCCCTTCGTGGGAAGGCACCCCGTCACCACGCCCAGGTTGAACATGGCCTGGAAGAAGATGAGAAAAGTCATGCCGTACGCAAGCAGACGGCCCAAGCGATCCGGCGCGTGCGCGGCAATGATCATGCCACAGACAAAAAACACGACGAAAAGCAGCAGCAACGCGATGGAAAAGAAGAGCCCCCATTCCTCCGCGCCGATGGCGAAGATGAAGTCGGTATGCGCCTCGGGCAGGTAGCCGAGCTTTTCCTCCGAGCGCGAAAAGCCCATGCCGAAGACTCCGCCCCGTCGGATGGCTTCAAGCGCATGCGTCAGCTGGTAGCTCGCGTCCTTCTCGGCATTGACAGCCATCGCCTCCGGAGACACGCCCATCGCAGACGCCATCCAGCTCGGCAGCCAGGCGGCGATTCGGTTCATGCGGTTCGCGTTGAAGGCCAGCAACGTACCGACGCCGCAGGCACCGACCAGCCCCATCAGACCCATGTGCTTGATTCGCATGCCCGCGATGAGAAACAAGATTCCCGCCGTCAGCGCGATCACCATGGTCGCGCCGAAGTCGGGCTCCGCCACCGCCAGCCCCATCAAGACCGCCGCCACGCCCACGGCCGGCAAAGCGCCCTTCCAGAACCGTTCGATCCGCCATCCGATGCGATCCAACAGCACGGCCGATGAAATCACGACAAGTATCTTCGCCAGCTCGCTCGGCTGCATTCGGATCGAGCCGAGGCGAATCCACCGGTGAGACCCTTTCGTCGCCGGGAAAGCGAATACGGACACCATGAGGATAACGACGATCAAATAGAACGCGATCGTCAGCCACGGCCATTCGCGCCAGCGGTGATAGTCGAAGAACGCCGATACCAGCAGAAACAAAAAAGCCACGCCAAGCCACATGGCTTGGCGTTTGAGGAAGAAAGACGCGTCCTGGTACAGGCGCAGACCGTTCTGCTCACCGGCCGATGCCAGCACCACGATGCCGACAACGACCAGCGAGAGGACGACGATGCCCAGGAAATTCAGCGTCTTGTACACGATTCATGCAAGTCCCGTCAGGACATGGCCGATCACTGGACCGTCTGCCGCGCGTTCGGCGGAAGCTTCAGCACCGTACCGGGCTTGAGCGGCTCGTTGTCCTTGAGGTCGTTCGCGTTCATCAGCTGGCTCGGGCTGATGCCCCACGCGATGGAGATGGAGACGATGTCATCGCCCTCCTTCACCGTGTAGGTGCTGCCGGCGGGCTCGGGGGCGGGCGCCGCCTCGGCAGGGGCAGCAGGAGCGGCTTCGGCCGGCGCCGCGTTCGCTTCCGCGGCAGGCGCAGCCGCAGCAGAATCGGCGGCGGGCGCGGATGCCGTCGGCTCGGCGGACTTTTTCGCCTCTACCGGAGCAGCCGCCTTATCGTTCTTCGTTTCAGGCGCGGGAGCCGGCGCGGCGGCATCCTTCTTTTCGACAGCCGGCGCCGCGGCTTTCTTTTCCGCAGGTTTCTCCGCGGCAACCTTCTCTGCGGGGACCTTCAGCTTCTGCCCGACACGAACGGAATCCTTTGTCAGCCCGTTCAGTTCCTTGAGCGCGCGAATCGAGATGCCGTTCGCAAGAGCGATCTTCCCGAGCGAGTCGCCACCCCTCACCACATACTCCTTCGTGGGACCCGTGTAGGACTTGAAGGCAGGCTTTACCTTGACGGGCGCGACCGTGTTGGCGGCCGCCGGCGCGACGCAGGTTGCCGAAGCCGACGCAAGCATCACGTCCGACTTGGGAGCGGCCACCACGCCCGGGATATTGATCTTCTGACCGATGCTGATGCGATCCGGATTGATGCCCGGATTCGCCGCCACGATGGACGACAGTTTCACGTTGTACTTCTTGCTGATCGCCCACAGCTGCTCGTTCTTCTTTACCGTGTGAACCGTCATCGCGGCGGCCGGAGCCGCGCTCGGCGTGGCCGCGCCCCCCTGCGGCTTCTTCGTCGCGACCGGTTTCGCCGGCGGAGGAAGCTTGCTCACCGTGCGCGTCGTGGCAACGGGAGAAGGAGTTCCCTGCTGAGGAACCGCGCCCGGCACCGAAGGCGCAGGGGTGGTTTCGACTTCCGTCACGACGGGCTGCTGCTCCGGAGGCTGGCCCGGCTGATCAACCGTCGTAACCTCCGGCGGCGGCAAGTCCTTGATGGGCTTGTTTGCCTTGCAGCCCTGCATCACCAGGCAGGCCACTGCCATGTTCATACCCAGAACCAATCCGAGTTTCTGCGCCTTCATTTTCATCGTCCTTGTTTTGTGGCATCCGATTCGCCGCGCCGCGCTTCCGCACAGACGAAAGACGCGAACGCGTCGCCCCGAACGCCGTAACTGTCAAATTGATCGAAACTTGCCGCCCCGGGAGAGAGGAGGACCGTTTCTCCCGCAACGGCGTCGCGCCGAGCCGCCGCGACCGCCCGGTCGAGCGTCCCGCAGGCCTCGCACGGAACGGCTTCATGCCATGCCGCCGAGAACTGGTCTGCGCAACGCCCTATAAGATACACTTTTTTGACGGCGGAACGCAAGCGCGGAATCACAGTTTTTGGATTATCGCCTTTCGCGAGCCCGCCGGCGATCAGGCGCACCGGACCGCCGCACATCGCCACGCCCGCCTCCAGCGCCGCCAGCGACGTGGCTTTCGAGTCGTCCACGTACCGCACACCGTCACGCGCGGCGACGAGCTGCATCCGATGCGGCAGCGGCTCGAAGGCTCGGAATCCGGCGGCAATCTGCGCGTCATCCAGCCCCGCCACGCGTAGAAGCGCAACGGCGATCAGACCGTTAGGCCGCAACACGTCATTGTCAAAATACGAACCAGCCATCAGGCGAGAGTCGTTACGGTTCTTAACGCCCTTAAGATCCTCGGCGTCATTGACATCCTCAAGCCCATAGACGAACGACCGCCGCGCGCCGGCCAGCAGCTTCCGCTTGAGCGCATGATACGCCGCCACGCTCCCGTGCCGGTCGAGATGGTCTTCCTGCAGGTTCAGGATAGCGGCCGCGTCGGGATGGAAGTCGTCCGTCGTCTCCATCTGAAAGCTGCTCACCTCCACCACGGCCCACGTGCCGGCATCGCCGCCGCGGCCATTTACCACCTCGCATAAGGGCGTGCCGTAGTTGCCGCACGGCACGGCGGGAATGCCGGCGAGGTTGAGCGTGTCCGCGACCAGCTTCACGACGCTCGACTTTCCTTTGGATCCCGTGATTGCGAGCGTCCGCCCCTTCCATCGGTCCGCGCCGAGCTGCAGCTCGCTGACGACCTTCATGCCCGCCGTGCGCGCAGCGACCTGCCACGGATGGTCTAGCGGAATTCCAGGGCTCGTCACGCATACGTCCCACAGGCCGTCCGGCCACGCGTCGGAGCCCTCCAACACGACGACGTGCGCCCCCTCTCGACGGAGCAGTTCCGCCGCCGCCCGCCCGCTCCGGCCGTTTCCCAGGACAAGCGCGTTCACCGTCGTCAACCTCCTACTTCGTCACCGTCAGGCGGCGCGCGCGTTCGCGCGCACGAATCTCCGGCGCGTACATCGCCTCCACCGATACGCCCGGCAAGATGAAGTCGCCCGCGCTCACCACGCGCACCGCATAGTGCGCCCGCACGATCTTGCCGGCCTGCGCAGTGAACTTCTTCGAAAAGATCAGCACACGATCGTCGCGCACGTCGCGCCGCAGCTCCCATGGCAGCATGTTCGCCTGCGCATCGATCCACGCATACGCTTCCTTGGTTACCGGCGCAGCGTCCGGCTCGAAGCACGCCGGCAGCAGGTCCTCCACCACGAGATCGGAATATTCCCGCCCTGCCTCGGGCTGAAGCGTCAGCTCCACGATCACAAGGTCGCCGCGCGCGAGCGCATCAAGATCCGCCTCCGTGCCGTCCGCCCGCAGGAAGCGGCGCGCCACGCCGATGCCATGCGCCTCGGCCGGATCGTCGGGATCGGAGAGCGACAGGCACGAGGCCGTCAGGTATGCCGCACCCGTGCCGACGTTCGAGACTTTCACCGCGTCGCCGCCGGTCAGGCGCTTCACCGTCTTTGCCGTCAGCTCCTCCTGCGGAAGCCCGTCGCGGCGCAGCACGAGCGCCGGTGCGCCGGTCTCCTCCGAACACGTGCGGTAGTACGAAGCGAGCGCCAGAAGCGCGTGCGCGTTCCCGGTCGTCGTGCCCCAGTGGCCGCTCGTTTTGTCGCGGCGGTCGCCCAGCATCTTGACATAGACGGGCAGACGCGCGTCCTGCGGATCGAGATCGAGCAGCGCGAGAACCGCCCACGCCGCCGCGCTTACGCTGTCCGGCGCGAGCGTTTTCGTCAGCTCTCGCGCGCGGTCGCGGTCGCCCGCGCAAACGTACGCGCACGCCAGGCGGCAACGGTTGACGACGGAAAGGCTGGCGCGGTTGTCATACCAGTGCAACATCCGGTCGGCATCTTGGGAACCCGCGCGCGCAAGCGCGTAGCAGGCGTAGATGGAAACGTCCGGCGCCCTGTCCATCGTCCAGTTCCGCAAATATTCCTTCACGCGCGTCAGGGCTTCCGGGCGCACGTGGAACCCGGCCTTGTCCGCCTCCACGAGGAAATGAGCCGCCCACAGCGAAACCTCGCGATTCCACGGCGATGCATTGCAGTCCGGCCACATCACGAAGTCGTTCGCGCGCATCATCGAGGCGACGCGCGCGATGCCGGCGTCGACCACGTTCTTTGCGTCGCCGGCCACAGACGTTTCCTGCACGGGCAACGTGTTCAGAATGCCCCCCGCCGCGACGAGCGGAAAGGCGCGCGAGACGGTCTGCTCCAGGCACCCGTGGGGATATCCCACCAGATAGCCCAGCGCCGCCGCCAACTCGCCGAGCGGGCTCTTGGAGAACATGAACGCGCGCTGTGCCGTCGCGGGCATCACCTTCGCAGGATTCTCGAACGTGCGCGTCTCGTCCGGACGGATGCAGACCGTCTCCGACGTCTGCCGCCATGCGGACGCGGGACGGATCGGCACGTGGATCGTGTCGGTATGCTTCTCGTCCAGGCCCTCCGTCACGAACACAAGCGCACCCAAGCCGACCGAGTCGGCCTTCACGACGAACGAGAGCGTCTCGGAGGCGTCCTTCGCCAGCTTCACCGCGATATGCACGGGCTTCACGAGAGATACCGTGCCGCACGCCATCACGTCGCATGTCACAACGCCGTCCTCTCCGCTGCGGTTCGAGAGCGTGACCGTCGACAGGAACATGTCACCCGGAGCGGCGAAGCGCGGCGCATCCGGCTGCATCACCATCTTCGGCGCCACCTTCGCGCACTCGGCCGCAGAACCCGTCGCGACGGAGTCGTACGCCACCGCCGTCACGCGCACCTCTCCAACGAACTCGCCCAGATCGAACGTGGCCGTGGCATTCCCGTCGGCGTCGAAACGGCATTCTTTCTGCCAGAGGCTGAGCGGCTTGAAGCGGCGGCTCGGCGTGGGGCTGATGCGCCGGAAGAGGTCTCCCTCGGCGCCACCGCCCGTCTTCACGCCGCCGCGCCTCAGTTTCCCGTCGACGATCGGCAGCAGGTAGTTGTAGAGGTCGTGGAACGGATGGTTCGCCTCGCGCGTCTCGCCGAACCAGTCGATCGGGCTTGGCACCGGCTCGTCGGTGAGGATGTTGATGCCTTCGTCGACCACCGTCAAGACAAGATTTGCGGACTCGCGCCAAGGACAAGTCTTCGGGGTTCGCGTCACGCGAACGAGCAGGCTGCTCCCCTCGCCGTCAGCCGCCGCGGACGAAACGGTCGGCTCCACCTTGAGAGCCAGCTCGTTCTCGCGGCGCGCCGCCTTCAGCGGCACGATGCCGTATGCGCGGTTGGCGGCATGCTTGCGCCCAGGCGTTGCGGCCTGCACCACGGTGAGCGCCACGTCCACGCCCGGCGTCCAGTTCTTACCCACCGGGCGCAGCAACACTTCGCCCGTCGCGTTGGTGAGCGAGAACACCTGCGAGTAGACGGCGTCGTCGCGCAGCACCTGCAGCCATGCCACGCCCGCGAACGGCGCCTTCACGGTAAGGCGCGGAACCTCGCCCACGTAGTATTTCGGCTTGTCGAGCGAAAGCGTCACGCGCGACGGGTTCTCAAGCGCCGTCCGTACCGACTCGTCGTCCCCGCCGCCCGACACCCAGTAGGACGCGCTGAACGCCACGTCGGTCGTCGGATCGAACACGGTGGCCGTGTAGTCGCCGGCGTCGCTCGCCGGCACGTTCAGCGTCGTGGCTCCGTTTGCCGACACCTGCACCTCCACGTCCTCGCCCACCGGCATGCGAACCTTGTCGCTCGCCCATTCGTAGTATCCGTTTTCGTTGCGCTTGAGGTTGTACACCCAATCGATCCGCTCGAAGCGCGCCATGAGCGTCCGCGCGCCGCGGTGCGGCGTACCGTCGGGATCCACGATCGCCAGGCGGCAGGCATGCGGCTGCGCCTGGCGCCGGATCGTCTGCGGGAGTTCCACGCCGATGTAGAACGGATAGAGGTGCGTCTCCTGCACGAGACGCGCCGAGACAGGCCGCCCGCCGTTTTCGAACACGCTTCCCTGCGCGGTCATCTTCACGGCCGCCCGAGGACGCGCATTCGCCGGCAGCTCCGCCATGAACGTCGTCTTGCCAGCCTCGTCGAGCGACGTCTTGCCGATAACCGTGAAGTTGGGCGTCAGGCGCCTGCGCTCGTCGCCAAAGCGGAAGCCGTTCCAGCCTCGCGGCACGAACGGCGTGTCCGAGAACATCACCGCGCCCTCGGCGGGCAACGACTTCGCGGCACCGCCGAACAGATGCTCCGCCGTCACGTCGAACGCAAGGTTGGTGCCGGAGAATTCCTTCGATGCCGTCACCTTCACGCGGATCTGCGGCGGCACGAAATCCTCGATCTTGACGTCCCGGCTGCCGAGCCACGCGCCCTTGTCGCCAGGCGTCTTCACCACAAGCGTCCACGTGCCGCTCTTCTGGTCGCCCGGTACCGTCAGCGTCTCGTCCATCGCCGCGCCGAACGCGTCGCTGACATGCGTACGCCGCGCGAAGACGCGCCCGTCGGGATCGGAGAGCGCGATCTCCACGGGAAAAGGCCTCGGGGCGAAACCCTTGCCGTTGCGCAAGATCGCATGCACGAAGATCGGCTCGTCATGGCGGTAGATGCCGCGATCCGTCCACACGAACGCCTCGACGCCCTTGGCATCAACATAGCTGCGGCGCGCGCCCGTGGACAGCGTCTCGTCCAGCGGCTTGCGCAGGGCGAGGAAAGAGGCGTCCATCTCATTTGCCGTCGTCGCCACCACCGCGAACGGCTCGGCCGACTCCGGCACCTCGCAGCAACACCAGCCCTCGACGTCCGTCACGCCCACCCCCTGCGGCACGTTGTTCGCCCCGTACACGGTCACGCGCACGCCCCTCAGAGGCAGTCCCCGCGTGAGCGAGGTCGCCCACACGTAGAGGGTGCCCGGCGTCTCGCGCACGGAAAGGCCGATGTCCGTCACGCATACGAGCCGATGCCGCTTCTCGTGCTCTTCATCCTGCTCGCGTCCTACCGAAACGAGATACACGCCGTTTGCCGCCGCACCGTCGATGGCGCGTACACGCACGACGCTCTCCACCTCCTCGTTCAACCGGGCCGGCACGCGAATCTTGGTCTCCAGCGCCTCATCGGCCAGTTCCACCGTGTTCGCGCTGTCGATGTTCGTGCGCCAGTAGCTCTTGTAGCAGTCCTCCTCGCGCGCCAGAAGCTGGACGACGTTGCGCGTCGGCACGGGGCGAACGGCGCTCACAAGGTTCGTCACGTTCACCGTCTTGATCGTGAGCGCCCGCGCGCCGGCCGCCGGCAGATAGCGCCCGCGCGCGGCGAATTCAACGGACGGCGACTTGTCGCCGGTCGTAAAAGTCCGCCGAAACTCCGAAACCGTTTTCCGTCCGTCCGCCATCGGCAATCCGGCCTTCACCGTCAGATGGTAAGTTGTCCGCGCCGCGAACAGGCAGCGGAACGCCACCTCTTTGCTCCAGCCATGCCAGTCCGTCGTCACCGGTCCGGGCGACGGCACGATCTTCACGAAGTCCATTAGCCGGTTGAGATCCGGCATCCCCGAGAACTGCAGGTCAAACCCGGATAGCCCCATCTGGTCAAATCCCGCCACGAACGGAACCGCGTTCGTCTCGACCGCCTGTTTCCGGGAAGATGCGCCGACATTTTGGGCAACGACATTCTTCTCGCTCACAGGCTTCTTCTCCGCATGAGGTGCCGGCGCTTCCGCCGCCGGGGCTGCCGGCTTCCGCTCCGGGACGGGCGCGTCGCCCGACTTCACGACGTCCGCCGCCGGCTTGCCGGGCTTGTCGGTTTGCGCGAGCGTGTTCGAGATGACGGCCGCGACGGCAGACGCGACAGGTGCAAGGTTGGTCGGACCGGACGCTTCGGCGATCGTGGCGGCGACCTTGACGGGCTCCTTCTCCGCGCGTGGCGACGGCGCTTCCGCCGCCGGGGCTGCCGGCTTCCGCTCCGGGACGGGCGCGTCGCCC